>PMHC01000201.1 GCA_003156495.1 Acidobacteriaceae bacterium | reverse complement strand
AAAGATACTGGACACTACCAGATAACCGGTACTGATCTAAAATCCGATGGCCGCGAAATTACCGTGGAGAGCCTTGAGATCGTGCATGAAGGTTTGACGATAACCAGTTCATAGCGTGTGGAATGAGCACGGCTCGTACGTTTATCGCCGGAATCTGGAACCCGGAACCCGGAGCATTGATTCCTGCCGCCTGCTATTCGCTTCATTGCAATAACTGGCTAAAAGACGATGCATTAAATTCTGTCAGGCTACGAAGCTGCATATCGCAAAAACTAAACATAGTAGATTGATGGTCGTTGCAACTGGGAACAGCCACGACTTTCATTTCCGCTGCTTTGGCGGCGATTGCTCCATAGAGTGAATCTTCAAACGCGATGCAATCATGCGGATGAACGCCGATTTGCTTTGCGCAACTAAGGTATGCGCCAGGGTGAGGCTTTCCCATGGGTTCATCTTCGGCGGAATATGCAACCTGAAGGGTCGATTGTAGACCGAGCTTGCTTAAAACCGCCCCGATCACCGCATAAGGAGAAGAAGAACAAAGCCCCATCGGAATCTTTTGTTCCGACAATAAGTGGATCACGTCAAAAACTCCCGGCAAGGGCTCTGCGCATTCTGCAATGAGCTGAATGACGCGCGCATTCACCTCTTGCTCGATTTGCGGAATCGTTTTTCCTGTCCAAGGGAAGAGACTGAACCAGTGCTGAAGAGCCACATCTGTTCGCAGCCCCATCGTTTCCTGTGATCGGCTGTTATCAAGATTCACGCCAACAGTTCGTAGAACCTCAACTCCTGCCTGCCACCACAAGGGTTCGGAGTCGACTAAAAGACCATCCATGTCAAAAATAACGGCTTTGTTCATGCCCTCGAACTGTCCTGAAAATATCGATTTCTTGCAGTATATCGCCCCTGCAAAATCTCAATGACGGCTATGTCGCTGAGTTCGCCTTGCTCGGTGTGGCCTTGAACGAGATGCGCCATTTCGTGAAGCGTGGTCTTGTGCGGTAGAGCGGCAATCGGACGGATGGCGATCCAACGGCCGGGCTTTGCATATCTCTAGGCATTGCCGCTCATAGATAAGGAACGCACATAATCTGCAACTCTGCGAGAGCTTGCTCTGCGCTCCAGTTGGGAATCGCAACTTTCGCGGCAACCTCTTCGCCTGCCAAAGCCCAACTTTCGCTTTTTGTTTGCCTAACACAAGTTGGGGCTTCTGTCTAGTTGGGGAACCAAAGCGGTAACCCCTATATCGTGTAGCTTTTGGGAATGATCCTGCTATAGGTAGATATCTGTCCGGCGAGTACAACTTTTCATCACTTTCCACCAATTTTTTGCTTGGCGAATAGCTAGAAGCGCTGTAGTATCGACTTCATGGAGTCGATTGGAGTGAATTGGAACAATTCGGACCGGGCTGGAAATTCGATTCCGGCCGCTCGCTCGACCGTTGCATTACGCTTTTCGGTCAAGATCGGTCACCAAGCCAGTCTACTCGGATTCGCTCCAGTAACGACGGAATTCGCGCTTTTGAAGAGCTTTCGGAACCTGATTGGCTAATGCGAAAGAGAATCCCGGGGGCAAGCAGCCGGGAAGACCAAGGGAACCGATAGGGCGCGACGAGAGGCTGAACGATGTTTCGCGGCAGCTATGACGCAAAAATCACGGAGGGAAGGCTGAAGATGCCGACCGACTTCGAGAAGCTGCTGAGAGCCGCGAAGATCGACCAGTTTTACATCACCAGCGTGGACGGCAAAAGCGCCGAGATTTGGCCGCTGCCGGAGTGGGAAAAGCGGGAAGCGAAGCTGGCCGAATACAGCACGCTGGACGACGCGGTGCAGAAGTACCTGAGCTGGACCAGCTATTACGGCCAGCAGGTGGAGATTGATAAACAGGCCCGGCTATCGCTGCCCAAGACGCTGCGCGAGGCCGCCAAGCTGGAGGGCGAGGTCCGGGTGATGGGCAAGATTGGCTACATGGAGGTGGTGAACTTGCAGACGCTGCAAGAGACGCTGACCTCCAGCGCGATGACGGCCGACGATCGCGCGCACGTAGCCGGAATGTTGGTATCGCAGAAGGCGACGGTCATTCCCTAAGGGGAAGCGCATGGAAAAACAAGCACGCCATGTGCCGGTTCTTTTAAAGGAAGCGTTGAATTTTCTCGACGTGCGTCCCGGCGGAGTTTACGTGGACTGCACGTTAGGCCTGGCCGGGCATGCCGAGGGCATTGCAAGGCGGTTAGGGCCGGCGGGGCGGTTGATCGGATTTGATCGCGACGGCGAGGCGCTGGAGTTGGCGCGGACCAAGCTCGCCAAGGTATGCGAGGAGCTGGGCGACCAGGCGCCGCAAGTCACGCTGATCGGCGAGGCATTCAGCCGGATCGCCGAGCATGTGGAGCCGGAATCGGCGGATGGAATTTTAGCCGACTTTGGCGTCAGCAGTCTGCAGCTGGAAGAAGCGCAGAGAGGATTTAGCTTTCAGGCGGAAAATGACGGGCCGTTGGATATGAGGATGGACCAACGCGCCGAGCTCACCGCCGAACAGGTGGTAAACAGGATGAGCGAGCATGAGCTGGCTGATCTTGTCTACAAATACGGAGAAGAAAGGAGGCGGCGGACTGTCGCCAGAGCAATCGTGCGGAGTAGGCCGATCGCAACAACCGGGCAATTAGCGCGGATTGTTGCATCGGTCCTCCCGCCGAGAAAATTCGGACAGATACACCCTGCAACAAGAACCTTTCAAGCGCTGCGCATCTTTGTGAATAAGGAATTAGATGAGATTGAAGCGTTGCTTGAGGCCGCACCAAAGCTGCTTAAGCCCTCGGGACGCGTGGTGGTCATAAGTTTTCATTCGCTTGAAGATCGCATCGCGAAAGACAGTTTGCGGGAAGGCGCGCACCAGGGGATCTGGAAGATTTTAACCAAGAAGCCGGTAACGGCGGACGAAGAAGAGATGAGTAAGAATCCACGTTCGCGTAGCGCCAAGCTGCGGGCGGGGGAAAGAACGAAAAGCAAGGGACTCGAGACTAGGGACCAGGCGAACGGGGCAATACAGGCGCGAAGACGGTGGTAGGCAACGCGGGAGGAACCATGGCGGCAACTGCAATGACGTATTTCGAGTCGGGCCGCGGATGGGATGCGCGGATCGCCGAGCGGAACGCCGCGCTGATGGCGACACAGATTGATCGCCGCCGCCGCGTGCGCACGCCGGAATATTTCTTCGTCAAGCACTTTGACAATTCACGGCTGGTTAAGGCTGCCGACCCGGTGCGGGCGCGGCAGATGCGCTATTTTTCAATCGCCGTCGGCGTCTTTTTTCTGCTGGTGATGTTTTACGGCTTGCAGCATTTTTCCGCCATCGAGAATAGCTATCGCATCGAGGGAGAGAAGCAGGCCCTTGAACAGTTGCGCGAAGAGAACCGGCAACTGCGGCTGGACAAAGCCGAACTGACGCAACCGAGTCGCATCGATCAGATGGCTCGCGAGCTTGGATTGAACGCGCCGCAGCCGGGGCAGGTGGTGCATTCCAGCGGACACAGCGAAGCGAATTCTTCCGTGCTGGCGCAGGTTACGCCGCCGGCGCAGTAAAAGTTGCCAGCTTTCAGTCATTAGTTCTCAGCCGCCAGCTCTAAGCGTGTAGGTGTGCGTCGCGGGCTGAATCCGTAAAATAAATTTTGCCGATCGGCAGAGTCGAACAGTACGGCAAGACGGAGTAAAAAACTTAAAGCTGAAGAGCTGAAATGTCATGCCGGTACCCGTCGAAGCCATCCGCGGTCGTTCGCAAACCCCCAAAGGCGCGCCCCTTAAAAAGTCGCGCTTCTGGATCGTCTGCCTGTTTTTTCTGCTATGGGCGGGCGTAATTTCAGCGCGGCTGTTCTGGGTGCAGATCGTTCACCATCACGATTACGTTGAGAAGGCGCAGCGGCAGCAGCAGAGCACCTTCGAGGTGGCGCCGCGGCGGGGAATTTTGTACGACCGCAACCTGCGCGAGCTGGCGATGACGGTACTGGCCGACTCGATCTACGCCGACCCCACGGCCGTTGGCGACAAGCACGAGGCCGCGCGCAAGCTGGCCGCGCTGGTGCATACCGATCCGGCCGACGAACAGACAACGGAAGAGCAGATCGAGGCGCGGCTCAATGCCGGCAAAAATTTTGCCTGGATAGCGCGCTGCGTTTCGCCGCAGGTGGCTGCCGCCGTGCGCGCCTTGAAAATGAACGGCGTCTACTTCCAAAAAGAATTTCACCGCTACTATCCTGACAACGAAATCGCCGCGCAAATGCTGGGCTACGTGGGCGTGGACAACAACGGTCTGGGTGGGCTTGAGGAGAAATTCGACGATGAGCTGCACGGCAAGTCGGGGCGCATGGAGCTGGCCTTCGACGCGCATCGCAAGGTTTTAGGCTCAAGCGAAAGCGATCCCGAGCCCGGCCGCAATCTGGTGCTCACCATTGACGAGAACATACAATTTATGGCCGAGCGCGCGCTCGATCACGCGATGGCGAAAACGCAGGCGGCCAACGGCACGGTGGTGGTGCAGGACGTGCACACCGGGCAGATTTTGGCGCTGGCCGTGCGGCCGACCTTCAATCCCAACCAGTTTCGCCACACCACGCCGGAGCTGCTGCGCAACCACGCGGTCAGTGACGTTTACGAGCCGGGCTCGACCTTCAAGCTGGTGACTTATGCGGCGGCGCTGGATCAAAAAGTAGTGACGCCCGACGACACGATCGACTGCCAGGGTGGGCAGATGACGTTGCCCGGCGGCCGCATTCTTCACGACGACAAAGGCGATCGCGGCATGGGCCGGGTGACGGTGGCGGCCGCGCTGGCGCACTCGAGCGACGTGGCCGCGGCCAAGCTGGCGCTCAAAATTGGTCCCGATCACTTCTATCAATACATACGCAACTTCGGTTTCGGCGCGCGTTCCGGCGTGGAATTGCCGGGTGAGACGCGCGGCTTGCTGCAACCGGTCAATCGCTGGAGTCCTTCGTCGATCGGTTCGATCTCCATCGGTCAGGAAGTAGCCGTCACACCGGTGCAACTGGTGACAATGGTTTCGTCGATTGCCAACGGTGGCGTCTATTTGCCGCCGCATGTGCTGATGCCGGTGCAGCCCTCGCCGTTGGCGGTCAATTCCACGGCGCAAACCGGGGCGCACGCATCGCCGGTCAGGCTGAACGAGGATCTGCCCAATCCGCTGCCGGCGGGCGCGCATCGCGTAATTGGCACGTTGGCCGCGGCCCAGATNNTGCGCAAGATGATGGAGGGCGTGGTTACTGCCGGCACCGGCCGCCAGGCGCAACTGAATGGTTATTCGGCTGGCGGCAAAACGGGCACGGCGCAAAAAATCGATCCGGCTACGCACGCTTATTCTAAGTCGCTGCATGTGGCCTCATTCGCGGGCTTCGCGCCGGTCAACAATCCGGCAATCGCCGTCGCCGTGGTAATGGATTCGCCCAAGGGCCAGTATTACGGCGCGTCGATTTCCGCGCCGGTCTTCGCCGAAGTGGCGCAGCAGGTGCTCGAATATCTTGGCGTGCCGCACGACACCGATCTGCACGCGGTGCGCGCGGCCAAAAACGATGCGCGCGTGGCCGAGGACGAGGATGCGCAGGGCGAGAATATTCAGTCGCTTTATGCCGCGGTTAACGATTTGCCCAGCGACGATCCGTTGCGCG
>PMHC01000134.1:12351-14368 GCA_003156495.1 Acidobacteriaceae bacterium | reverse complement strand
CCCAGCTCGCGGATCATGGTGAAGGCGACAAACTCGCCGGTAATGACCGCGGCGCCGAAATTTGCCAGCGTGGAAGCCGATTGCAGCGCTAGCACGCCGCCGGTAAAAAAACCGGCAAGCATGACGATAGGCAGCGAACCGACGCCGATGATGTCGGCNNCCTGCACGGTGAGCACGATTTGCTTGGCGGTACGGTCGATCGAATTAAACGCCATGATTTACCGGCCTGTGAATGAGCGCGTATATGCCGCTTCCGAGAACAGAATACGGCATTTCGGCGATCTTTGACTCCACCGGATACGATGTTTGATGCGCGACGCGCATATACAATCGAATCTGTATGATTCGTTTTTCCACTGCCGGCGAGTCTCATGGCGAGGCGCTTATCGCGCTTGTCTCTGGCGTGCCGGCCGGCGTGCCCATCGATCTTGAATTTGTCGATCGCGAACTGTGGCGGCGGCAACAGGGTTATGGCCGCGGCGGCCGCATGAAGATTGAAACCGACCGGGCGCATGTGCTCTCGGGCGTGCGCCATGGCAAGAGTATCGGTTCGCCGATTGCCATCGAGATGGTGAATCGCGATTGGAAAAACTGGCAAGAGAAATTGCCGGTCGAAGCCGGCGATCCGGCCCAGCACAGAGCCGTAGCCTCGCCGCGGCCCGGTCACGCAGATTTGGCCGGCGCGCTCAAGTACAACTTTCCCGAGGCGCGTTATGTGTTGGAGCGTTCTTCGGCGCGCGAGTCGACGGCGCGCGTGGCCGCCGGCGCTATTGCCAAGTCGCTGCTGCGCGAGCTGGGCATCGAGATCGCCAGTCATGTAATCCGCGTAGGCGGCGTGGAGCTGGAGCGCGAGGCGGGCTGGGATGAGATTGCGGCGCTGGCGCAAAAAGAAGAGGTCGTGCTGGGCTGTGTTGACGCCGCGACCGAAGAGCGGATGAAGGCCGAGGTAGATGCGGCCTCTAAAGCCGGCGACACCGTTAATGGCGTTTTTGAAGTTGTTGTGCACGGCGTGCCCGCTGGCTTGGGTTCGTACGTAAATTGGGACGAGCGGCTGGACGGGCGACTGGCCTGGGCGGTGATGAGTGTGCAGGCGGTTAAGGCCGTCGAGATTGGCCACGGCGTAGTGGCGGCTTCGGAGTTCGGCTCGCGCGTTCACGATCCGATTCATTACGCTGCCGAAGAAATTCCCGGAAGGCCGACGCGCTTTACCCGGCCGCGGAACAACGCCGGCGGCATTGAGGGCGGCGTTTCGAATGGCGAGAATATTGTTGTTCGCGGTTACCTGAAGCCCATTTCTACATTGCGCCAGCCGCTTGAATCGGTGCGCTTCGATACGCGCCAGCCGGCCAGCGCAAGTTACGAGCGCAGTGACATTTGCGTCGTTCCCGCCGCTGGCGTGGTTGCCGAGGCCATGGTTGCCTTGATCTTGGCCGGCTTGGCGCAGGAAAAATTCGGCGGCGACTCGGTTGAGGAAATGAAACGGAACTATCAGGGATACATCGAACAGATACGGAGCTTTTAGTAGACGGAAATGAACCTGACGATTGTTAAATATCCAGACCCGATCTTGCAGCAACCCGGTGAACCGGTCACCGAGTTCAACGATGAGCTGCGCCAGTTGATTGCCGACATGTTCGAGAGCATGTACGCCGGCCAGGGCGTCGGGTTGGCCGCGCCGCAGGTTGGCGTCTCCAAACGCATTGTCGTTATCGACCTCAGCGGTGGCAAAGATCCCGAAACGAAAATCGTCCTCGTCAATCCCGAGATCATCTCGAGCGAGGGCAAGCAGTACGGAGAAGAAGGCTGCCTGAGTTTCCCTGAGATTCGCGAGCGGGTTTCGCGCGCGGCCAAGGTGCGCGTGCGCGCGCAAGACGGTTACGGCAAGTGGTTCGAGCAGGACGGCGAGGAACTTTTGGCGCGCTGTTTTCAGCACGAAATCGACCACGTTGACGGCATCGTTTTTCTTTTCCGCATGAGTCCGCTCAAGCGCAACTTGAACCAGCGCAAGATTCGCAAG
>PMHC01000134.1:0-12294 GCA_003156495.1 Acidobacteriaceae bacterium | reverse complement strand
TCGCAGCCCGACCGCCCCGTAGGCCGCGACCGCCAACTAACCGCACCGCCCGTCAAGCAAGCCGCGCTGGCCGCCGGACTTGAAGTTACGCAGCCGGAAAAAATTCGCAACAATGAAGAGTTTCGCGCGCGGCTCGAGGCGATCGCACCCGACGCAATCGTCGTCGTGGCCTACGGGCGAATCATTCCGCCCTGGATGCTGGCGCTGCCGCGGCTGGGTTGCATCAATCTGCACGCATCGCTGCTGCCCCGCTACCGCGGCGCGGCGCCGATCCAGTGGGCGGTGGCAATAGGCGAGGCCGTCACCGGCAACACGACCATGCTCCTGGAAGAAGGGCTCGACACCGGGCCGATTCTCATGCAGCAGAAAGTCGAAATCGGCTCCGAAGAGACCGCCGCCGAAATGTTTTCCATTCTTGCCGAGCGGGGCGCGCCGCTTGCCGTTGAAACTCTGGCCGCTCTCGCTCAGGGATCGATTCATCCTCGGCCGCAGCGCAATGAAGAGGCGACGCTGGCGCCGATTCTCAGCCGCGAAGACGGACGGATCGATTTTGTCGCGCGCACGGCGCGGGAAATTTTCAATCGCTGGCGCGGCTTCCAACCCTGGCCGGGCTCATTCACCGCGCTCAAAGGCAAAAAACTGATCGTGCATCGCATGGCCGTGGCCGATCAATCGGCCGTCGCCGAGCCGGGCAGTGTACGCATTGAGAACCATCGTCTCTTCGTTGCCTGCGCTGCTGGAAGCTGGATCGAACTTCTCGAAGTGCAACTCGAAGGCAAAAAGCGGCTGGTCGCGGAGGAGTTTCTGCGCGGCAATCTTCTGGCCGCGGACGGAAGGTTGGGGTGAGCGCCGCGCCTACAATCTCGGCTGCGCGCAAGTCTGCCTTCGCGATTCTTCTGGAGCTTGAGCGTGGCCGCGCGCACGCCGATGAACTATTGCGCGCGCCGGCCGTGAGCGCGCTCGCGCCGGCCGACCGCAATCTGGCCACGGCGCTGGTGTTGGGTACGCTGCGCTGGCAGATTCTTATCGACGAACAACTCAAGGCTTTTCTTAAGCGGCCGAATGCCAAGCTCGACGCCGAGGTGCGGATCGCGCTGCGTCTGGGCGCCTTTCAATTGCGCTTTCTCGATCGCATTCCCGCGCATGCCGCCATCGGCGAGAGCGTCGAGCTGGCCAAGCGTGCCGGCCATCACTTTGCGGCGCGCATGGTGAATGCGGTTTTGCGAAAACTCAATGGCGCCGCTCCGCGCGCGGATGCTTTGGGAAAAAATTCCGAAGAGCTGGCTCTCTCTCAGGCGCATCCATCGTGGCTGGTCGAGCGCTGGGCTAAGTCTTACGGCTTGGAGGCCGCGCGCGCCATTTGCCGCCACGGGCAAACGCAGCCGCCGCTGGCCGTGCGCATCGAAAGCGCCGCGGTCGAAAGCGAATTGACGGCGGCGGGCGTCGAACTGGCTCCCGGAGCGCTGCTGGCCGCAGTGCGCGTCGTTGTTGGTGGTGACGTTGCGGCAACCGATGCCTTCCGCGAAAACCGCCTCCGCATTCAGGACGAAGGTTCGCAGTTGGTCGGCGAATTGGCCGCGCACGTTTTTTGCGACTCGGATAAAAAAGCAGCAAAAATTCTCGACGCCTGCGCCGCGCCGGGCGGCAAAACGCTCATTCTGGCCGAGCGCAACCCAGAGGCGAGCATCGTGGCCTGCGATGTAAGCTCCAAGCGGCTCGATCAGCTCAAGGAGCGGCTCGCAAACTTCGCCGAACGAATCGAATTCCGGCTCGCCGACGCATCAGAAATCGAAGAGAATTCCGCCTTCGATCTGGCGCTGGTTGATGCGCCGTGCAGCGGCACCGGAACCCTGGGCCGCAATCCGGAGATTCGCCACCGATTACAGCCGGAAGATCTGGAGCGTCAGGCCGCGCGTCATCGCACGATTCTTGGCGCGGCCCTGCGCGCGGTGCGCGTTGGCGGGCGCGTCGTTTATTCCACCTGTTCGCTGGAGCCGGAGGAAAACGAGCAGACGATTGCGGCTGTTCTGGCGGAAAACGCCGATGCGCGCCAGATTTCTTTTGCGCCAGCGATCGAATCGCTGCGGCAGGCGGGTATTTTGACCGATGACGGCGCGGTGCGGCTTGAAAGCTCACTCACGGCGGAGGGCGCGCTGCGTCTGCTGCCGGGGATTGTGCCTACCGATGGATTTTTTGTCGCGCTGCTGGAACGCGCCGGCTCTTCTACTTCGCCACGGTCAGCTTGACCCGCGTATCTTGGTCGATGCGCGACCCGGCGGCGGGCGATTGCGCGATGACCGAGCCGGGCTTGACCGGCGCTTTGATCGGTGCATCGCTTTTGCCCACCGGCGCGATCGGCGCATTCACAAAACTGATCGGCGCAAGTTTGATTCCCGCTTTGGCCAGCGTCGCTTCGGCGCTTACCGCCAGCAATCCAGTCATGTCGGGCATCACGTAGCCGTCGGGCGCCTCGGCGCTGGATGCGGCGACCAGCAGGTTCACGCTGGGCTGCGCAATCCCTTGCGCGTGGGCGGGAGGATCCTGGGCCAGCACCGTGCCCTCGGCGACGTTGGCGTAAGGCAGGTGGATGATGGTGCCGACGCCCAGTCCGGCGCGGCGCAAATTGAGCGTGGCCACGCGCTCTTCGGCGCCCACGGTGTCGGGAACATCCACTTTTTGCGGTCCGAGGCTTTCGGCTACGCGGACGCGCCATCCGCGGCGCACCACGGTTCCTGTGGCGGGGGCCTGCGAAAGAATATGTCCGGCGGCGACGTCGCCCGAGTAGTAGCGATTGTCCACGTCCAGGTTGAGTCCCATTCCGGCGGCCTGGCTGCGCGCATCGGCCACTGTCATGCCCTTGAGCGTAGGCACCTGTACCTCCGCGCCGTGAATGGCGAAGTGCATGGTGACGATGGCGGCCATCAGTCCCACGGCCACCAGCAGCATCAGTAGCGAGGAGACCTGAAAATAGTCGGCGATTCGGCGAGTGTTCACGGTTGCGAGCGGCCTCGGACGGAAAATTCCGCCTAACGGGTATTATCCGTCACCGGCTCGGGATGGATGGTGACGCGGGAGACCTCGGGGCATTCCAGCTTGAAACGGTCTTCGAGCGCGGTGATTAACTGGTGCACGCGACTCATGGGCAACTCGTCGGGCAGCGAGCAGTGGCAGGTAAGGGAAATGCGGTCGTTGGTGTGGCCGACTACGACGTCGTGCACGTCGGCGATTTCAGGCAGCGCCGCTGCCGCCGCGCGCAGCGCCTGCTCGATTTTGCGCTCCGCGGCAATGGCTTCTTCAGGCTGCTCGATCGTGGCCGGCTCGCTTTCGATGTGCGTAAGCACGGAGTCGATTTCGGGAACCTCGCGCAGAATTTCCGCTTCGATGGCAGAGACAAAATCGTGCGCCTCGCGCAGGTTGAGGTTTTCTTCGATTTCGATGTGCAACTCCACCTGCAGGCGGCCGCGGCGCGTTCGAATGCTCAGCTCATGCACGGAAACGTTGCGGCGAGCGGCCACGGCGCGCACGCGGTCGAAGATGCTTTCGGCGCGGGATTGTCGGGGAACGGTGTGGATGACGACATCGGCGGTGGGCAGAATGCGCTGCACGGCGGCCGTAGCCTCTTCCACCAGCTTGTCGGTGTGCTCGAAGGTGTAGCGGCGCGGCAGCGCGAGAGTCAGGTCGGCAAAGTAGCCTGGGCCGGCGCGGCGCACGCGGGCCCGCTCGACGGCGAGCACGCCGCCCACGCGCTCCACTTCGCTGACCAGTTGCCGATGGGTTTCGGCGGGAATCTCGTCCATCAGCGCGTTAACCGCCTCGCGGCCCAGCCGTATGGTGATGCGCAGAATCATCAGTGAAACGACGATGGCCGCCAGCGGATCGGCGTAGTCCAGCGCGCTGAAGTGCATCTGCTCGCCCAGCCAGGTAAAGCCCAGCCCGGCCAGAACCGCGCACGAGGCCCAGATGTCTGAAGCGAAGTGAAAGGCGTCTGTGGCCAGGGCCGGCGAGCCGGTGCGCTGCGCCACAATGTGCAGCTTGCGCGAGCGCCAAAAATCGACGGCGATCGATGTGAGCACCACCAGCACCGGCCAAACCGAGTGGTGCAGCTCGACCCGGTGGAAGAAGATTCTCCGCGTCGCCTCCCAGACGATCCAAATGCCGGAGAGCGCCATCAAAGAGGCTTCGCCAAGGGCGGAGAGATTCTCGATTTTGCCGTGCCCGTAGGTGTGGTCTTCATCGGCGGGCTTGTCGCTGACCTGCACGGAGAAAAAGGTAAGCGCCGCGCCGGCCAGATCGATGGCCGAGTGCGCCGCGTCGGAGAGCACGCCCAGCGAGCCGGAGAGCAGGCCGGCGACGAGCTTGAGCAGCGTCATGACCGTTGCCGCGACCATCGAAAGCGCCGCGACATGACGTTTATCCCTCGTATTAGCGGAGGAAACAGCTTGCGGATTGGCGGCGGGCGAATCCATTGCGACTTTTAGATTACCGGGGACGCTCGGCGGTGTACAAGCCGGCGATTCCGAAGGTGTAGGGCCGCCAGGCGCAGTTGGCGAAACCAGCCGCCTGCATCATGGCCAGCAGTTGGCCGGGCTGCGGAAATTTGCCGACCGAGCGGGGCAAATAGGCGTAGGGCACATCCTGGCCGCAGATGGCGCGCCCGATGGCCGGCAACACGCGATGAAAGTAGACGGCGTAGGCCTTGCCCACCAGGCCGCCGGGCTCGCCGAATTCCAAAATTCCCAATTGCCCGCCAGGCTTGAGCGCGCGGAAGAATTCTTCAAGGCCGGCCTGATAATTGGCTAGATTGCGAAAGCCGAAGGCGGTGGCGATCAGGTCGAGCGCGCCGTCGGCAATGGGAAGTTGAAGCGCGTCGGCTTCGATCGGCACGGCGTAGGGAGTGCCGGGCTTGCGCGCGTGTTCGCCGAATTTGTTGGCTCCGCGAGCCAGCATGGCGCGGGAAAAATCAGCCGCCAGGATCGGCTGCGATCCTCGCGAACGCCGCCGGAGCAGCGCTAGCGTCAGGTCGCCGGTGCCGCAACAAAGGTCGAGAATCGACGCTTCGGGGCGCGCCAGCACAGCGCGGAAATGCCGGGCCGCACGGCGTCGCCACAGGCGGTCGATGTTGGCCGAAAGCAGATGGTTGAGCAGATCGTAGCGCGGCGCAATGGAGTCGAAGATATGGCGCACGGCCTCGGCCGCGCCACTTTCGTCGGCCGCGCCCATCGGCCTGGCTCCCATTGCACTCATCTCTTTTGCTGCCTCCGTTTTGCTGCCTCCGTTTAAAGCGCAACGTCGCGATCGGAGCGCAATTTTGCGCGTTCTCCTATGCTATCGCGTTTGCCGCGCGGCCGAGTGAAATGCATTCGTCGCTTTACGCGTCTAGAAAAAGGTATAGGCTTGAAGTTGCAAATGGCTGGCTCTCTTCTCTGCACTCTCCGCGTTAACTTTCTAACCGTTTTCAACGGCCCGCTCAGGGCGCGCGTTCTCCGGCGTGCAGACCGCATAGTCCGCTTTGCGTAACGAGGCGATGAAAAAGACACTCCCCCAAGATAGAAAAATATCCAGCGAAACACCGGAGCGTATTCCGCTGGCCGATCTTCTGGTCTTTCATCATCTGGCGCGTTCGCTCACCTCCAGTTTCGATTTGGATACTATTCTGCGCACCATTCTTGAACACATGGAGCAGATGGTCGAGGCCGAGCTATGGATGCTGCTGATGCTCGACGAGGCCAGCCAGGAACTCTACTACGCAATCGCCGGCGGTCACGGGCAGGAGGCTTTGCGCGGATTGCGCGTGAAGGTGGGCGATGGCGTGGCCGGTTGGGTGGTGCAGCATGGAGAAACGCTGATTGTGCCCGAAGCCGCCGCCGATGCGCGCGCCGTGCACTCCCAGGCCGCCACCAAGCGCGCCGTGCGCTCGGTGATCGCCATGCCGCTGCGGGGACGCACGGGCACGCAGGGCGTTATCGAGATTCTTAATCCGCGCGCCGAAATGTCGGACTATACGATCGCCTTTCTGCACATTCTTGCCGATCATGCGGCCATCGCCATTGAAAACGCGCGCGACGTGGCGCGGATTCAGCAGTTGACGATCACCGACGACGCCACGGGACTCTACAACGTGCGCCACCTGTACAGCGTGCTGGAGAGCGAACTGAAGCGGGCGAAAAAACAGAAGCGGCCGCTCAGTCTGGCCTTTCTGGATCTGGATCGCTTCAAGTTGGTCAACGATGCGCACGGGCATCTGGTCGGCAGTGAATTGCTCGACCGGGTTGGCCGCCGGTTGCAGGAACTGAGCCGCAAGCAGGATCAATGTTTCCGCTACGGCGGCGACGAGTTCGTCATTCTGATGCCGGAGACCGACGCCAAGGATGCATTGACGCTGGCGAAAGTGCAACTGCGCGCGCTGATGGAAACGCAGTTCCGGATGAAGAGCGGACTGAAGCTGAACGTAAGCGCCAGCGTGGGCCTGGCTTCCGCTCCCGACGACGGCGCGCAGGTTCACGAGATCATCGGCACCGCCGACGCGCGCATGTACGCGGTGAAAAGCCACGGGCGCGGACACGTCTGCGGTGCGTGAGTCCTGTCGCGAAGAATAGCCGATTTTACCCGCGCCGCAAGCCGCCTCGTCCGCTTTTTCATTTTGCTTTGCTTGACGCCAGGCGCGACAATAGCGGAATGAATCGGCTTCGTCTTCCCGTCTGCGGGCTGCTTCTTTTTGCCTTCATGCTGCCCGCGCTTCACGCTTTGGAAAAACAGCCTGCCGGCGTCTACCGGGCGCGGCGCGCGGCCTTGGGCGCTAAGTTGCAGGGTGGAGTCGCGGTGCTCTTCGCCGCCGAAGAGTCGCCGCTTGACTTCATGCCTTACCGGCAGGACTCGAACTTCTACTACCTCACCGGCTGGACCGAGCCGGGCGCGGCGTTGATGATTGTTGGCGCCTCGCCGCAGGGCGCCACACCGCGCGCCTACAAAGAGATTCTCTTTCTGCCCGCGCGCGACTTGCACATGGAAAAGTACACCGGCGTAAAAATGGATGCCGCCACGCCGGATGCGCCCCAAACGGCGGGCGTTGACGCCGTCGAGCCGATGGCTTCGCTGCCGGCCGAGCTTGCCTCGCTCGTCGCCGCCGATCGCGCTCTCGGTCGCAATCTCTGGACGCAACCTGACGCTCCGGCCGCCAAAGCGCTCGTCGACTTTACCGCTACGGCGCTGGGCACAACCGCCCTGCCTCAGCCGCGCGACGTTACCACTCCCACCGGACAGTTGCGCCTGTTCAAAGACGCTAGCGAAATCGCGCTCATCGAAAAGGCTTCCGAGGCTTCGATCCTGGCCCAGCGCGTGATGATGCAGTGGTGGGTCAAACCGGGCATGACCGAGCGCGCCATCGCCGGCGCCATGACCGCCGTTTGGATGGAGAACGGTTGCGAACGACCCAGCTACTCGCCCATTGTCGGTTCCGGTCCTAACTCGACCGTCCTTCACTATTCGGCCAATGACCGCACCATGCAGACCGGCGAACTGCTGGTGGTCGACGCCGCCTGCGAGTATTCGATGTATGCCGCCGACATCACCCGCACCGTGCCGGTCGGCGGCCACTTCACCGCGCGGCAGCGGGAGATTTATGAGATCGTGCTCGGCGCGCAGCGGGCGGCCATTGCAGCTTTTGCGGTCGGAAAGTCCACCATCAACGACCGCGACCGTCGCGATCCAAATTCGCTCGACACCGCGGCCTACAACTACATCAACACACACGGCAAAAACCTGCACGGCCAGCCGCTGGGCCCGTACTGGCTGCATGGCCTCGGTCACACGGTCGGCATCGACGTGCACGATCCGGCGAATTACCCGCAGGTGCTCAAGCCGGGAATGGTCTTCACCATCGAGCCTGGCGTTTACATCCCCGAAGAAAATCTCGGCGTGCGCATCGAGTGCGATTTTCTGGTTGGCGCCGACGGCAAGCTCATCGATCTGGACGCCAAGCTGCCGCACACTGCCGACGAAGTTGAAGCGGCGATGCGCGCGAAATGACGAAATAAGAGGAGCTATGGACCCACGCGACGCAATGGAAGCCACACAAGTGGACACGCTCAACAGCGCGTTTGGCGAGCAGCTCATGGCCTGTCTGGACGAGTGCGCCCGCGGCCGGCGCGGCCTTTTCTCTGAAATGATTGGCGAGCAGGAGTGGCCCGAAGCCGCGCGGCTGCGTCAGTTGGCGGTGGCGCTGCAAGCGGTTCTGGCACAGCAGGAGGAGCGTAACGCACTCTGCGACGAGTTCCTCGACCTGTGCACGATGCACGGCGAAAACCACCCCGGCGAGCCGCGTTTGGCGCGCACATTTTTAGAAAGAATCGAGCGCGGCGAGGTCGGCACGCCGACCGAAGAAAAACTCTGGTAGCGCCGCCGCGCAATCGAATGCCCCATCCCGGCCGCGCTTGTGTTCTCGCGGCCGGGATGGGGCATTCGATGTGCTGAATTTGGAAAGCAGCTAGAAGCGCACGCCGAAGGTTACGGGAATCAGCTTGGTGTCCGCGTTGACAGTGGTCACGCCCAATCCATTGGCGCTGCCGATCACGGCCGGCGTAAACAGGTCCAGGTAACGCGCCTCGACGAAAAGCCGCATGTGGTTGCTGTCGCCGAAATCGCCGCCCACGCGGCGTTGGTAGCCGGCGCCGATATTCACGCCTCCCTGATTCGACGAAAAGTGGCCGACTACGGCGCTGGTCGTTCCTACTTCGCAGTAGTAGTAGCAGTACTCGGTCTCTTCGACGTCGGTAAAGCTGGTCACCTTGCGGTAAAAGCCGCCGCCGCCGGTGATGTAAAAGTCGTTTTTCGCTTTGGGGAAGAGGTCTACAACCGGATCGATGGTGAACGACCAGATGTGCGCATGGCCGCCGTCGGCGCCGGCTTCGGCGATCAGGTAGCCCGGCAGCTTGGCGTCGATGAACTGGTACTCGGCCAGCGCGGAAAGATACTTGTTGAACTTGAATCCCGTGCCCACGGTAAAGTTGCCGCCGTAGGTAACCGAGCTGCTTTTGGGAGCGTTGAAGCCTCCGCCGAATTCGTAAGTCAATTTATGCAGCAAACCGCCGCGTTTTTCGCCGCCGCCATAATTACCGCCGTACTGGCCGCCTTCGGCAGCCGCAGCGGAACCGCTTTCAGACAAAGCGAAAGTAGTAAAAGGCGACATGCCCGCTTGGCTCGACGAGTAACCCTGCTCGGGCGTTGCAGTTGTTTGTGCGCTCGCGGCAATACTCGCAAGCAGCACCGCGCAACCAACAAAGCTGGCGCGCATCGTCAATGACATCCAACGGGAAACTGACATATCGGGACCTCAATAATCGAATTTTTTTCAATGCCGCCGGGTATGAATGCCCTGGCACTTGGTTAGACACGAAATTGGCGAGAAGGTTGCTCCCGGCCAAGTCGAGCGTTAAAAGCAAAGGCCGGAGCGATAAGCTCCGGCCTTTGCCTAACTTCGTTAGTTCCGCTATCCCTGAATGTCGAACTGTTCGGGGTGCAGCGTCGGATCGCTCTTCAGCAGCAGACTGCGTCCGATCAGTTCCTCGAACTCGATCATCCAGCGGGCGTTGTTGGCCTTGAGCGCCTTCACCGTCTCGGGATGCACGCGCAACGTCACATCGGAATTCTCGAAGTGCTTCCGCATCTTGCGCATCTCGATGTAAATTTCGTTGCAAACCGTTGCCGGACTCTTGACCATGCCGGTAGCCTGGCAGGTGGGGCAAGGAACCGAGAGCGTGCGCTCGAGCGACTGCTTAACGCGCTTGCGCGTGATCGCTACCAAGCCAAAGTCGTTAAACTGCAGAACCTTGGTTGGCGCGCGATCGCTCTTGAGCGCCTCTTCAATCGCCGCCATCACCTTGAAGCGGTTTTTGCGCTCGTCCATGTCGATGAAGTCGATGATGATGATGCCGCCCAGGTCGCGCAGGCGGATCTGGCGAACGATCTCCGGCACCGCGTCGAGGTTAGTCTTGACGATCGTATCTTCGAGCCGCGCCGACTTGCCCACGTACTTGCCTGTGTTGATGTCGATGGCGACCAGCGCTTCGGTCTGATTGATGACGATCGAACCGCCCGACTTGAGCCAGACCTTGGAGTGCAGCGCCTTGGAGATTTCGTCTTCGATGCCAAAGTGCTCAAAGAGCGGCGTCTCTTTGTTGTAGAGCTTGACGCGGCGCACCAGCGTGGGCGAAAAGTGGTTGAGGAAGCGCACGATGCGCTCGTAGTCGGCCTCGGAATCGACCCAGATGTTGGCGAAGTTGTCGCTCACCTGATCGCGCAGAATGCGCTCGATCAGCGAGAGATCGTGATAGATCAGCGAGGGCGACTTCGACGCCTCGGAGCGCTGCTTGATGTCGTTCCAAAGATTGATCAGGAAGCGCAGATCGGCGCGCAGCTCTTCTTCCGAAGCGCCTTCGGCGGCGGTGCGCACGATGAATCCGCCGGCAGCTTCGCCGCGCTCGTGCAGCAAAATCCGCTTCAGCCTGTGACGTTCTTCGTCGGAGGCGATTTTGCGGCTGACGCCCACGTGCGTGACCGTCGGCATGAAGACCAGGAAGCGGCCCGGCAGCGCGATATGACTGGTGATGCGTGCGCCCTTCTTGGCGATCGGCTCCTTGGCAATCTGNNTCTTGGCGATCGGCTCCTTGGCGATCTGCACCAGAATCTCCTGGCCAGGCTTGAGCAGGTCGGAGATGATGGGCAGATTCGAGGTCTGCGCCGTGCGGCGCGTCATTCCGCGGCGTCCGTCGTGACCTTCGTGCCCTCCGCGTCCGCGGCCGCCACGGCCGCCACGCTCACGGCGTCCACGTCCAGAGCGACTTCCACTACTCTGTTCTTCGTTCTCTTCGCCGCTTTTTTCGTCGAAATTCTTTTGAATGCTGTGATCGAGATGCGCCTCTTGCAACATCTCGCCCAGATCGCCTGTGCGGAGCTTGTTGGGCAGCGTCTGCTCCTCGTAGTCGTCCAGCTCTCTGCCTGTTCCGGGCTTGCGGCGACGCTGATTAGAGGATCTTTCAAACTCCTCTTCCTCGATCACCTCTTCCTCGACCACGCCCTTACCGGGCTTGTAATTCGAGGCGGGCTTGGCGGGCTTTTCCTCTTCTTTTTTCTTTTTGCCGAAACCGAAAAGCCGGAATCCGCTGGGCGAGGTGGGATCGATACGGAACGAAGCCGATGCATCCGGTTCCTCGTCGTCCTTCTCATTCTCCGGCGCGTCAAGATCGGTCTCCTCGAACTCCTCGTCTTCGAATTCTTCTTCGTCGCCCTCTTCTTCGTCGACTTCGTCAGAGGCCAACTCCTCGACGTTATCGGCGCCGATGACCTTATCATCGAAGTCGCTCTCCTCGAAGGCCAAGTCCGTACCGCCGGCGATCTCTTCGATCGCTTCTTCTTCCACCGCGCCATTTTTCGGCGCGGCGATTGGCGTTTCTTCGCTTGCTTCCGGCTGGCGGTCGCGATGGCGCGAAAGTGATTCGCCGGGCAAAAGTCCGCTGCCGTCCCATGTGATCGGTGTTTCGATCAGCGTCGATGGCTTGAAGGTACTGGCCGGCTTGCGCACTGGCGCGGGCTCCGGTTTTGCCGACTCAGCCGCCGGCTCGCCGCTATATTTTGAAAGGGACTCACCGGGCAGCACAAAGGGCTTCGGCTCGTGATGCCGACGCGGCTCCGGCGCAATCGCTACCGGCTCCGACGCATGAATTTCGGGAAGACTCTCGGCTTCTTCCACCGGCTCGGCCACGACTTTAACTGCCGGCTCGGCCGCGGGTTGTTGTGGAGCTTCAGCCTGCGCGTTGCGCTGGCCACGGCCGCCACGACGACGACGGCGTCCACGCCAGCGGCGCGCACCGCGCTCTTCGTCCTCTTGTTGTTGTGATGAAAGCTCAGCCTGTTGGGGAGCGGCAGGCGTTACAGTCTGCACGGTCTCCTCAATCAAGACCTCTTCTTCGACAGGCGCTTGCTGCCGGGGAGCGGCCTTGGGTTCCTGGCGCTGGCTGCGACGTTCCTCTTGCCGCGGCTCTATTTGTCGTGGTTCGGCTTGCCGTGGCTCGGTGCCGTGCGGATGCCGGACCTCGCGCGGAGGCTGGCCGGCATTGCTTACCGCGGCCTTCTCCAGTTCGTCGGTCTCTTCCTGGTCGTCGAGCTCAATGAAGTCGGTTACGTAAAGAAACGCGTCCCGCTCCAACCCGATATCGACGAAGGCCGATTGCATGCCGGGAAGAACCCGTGTCACGCGACCGTTGTAAATGGAACCCGCCAGGGTGTACTCGTTTTCGCGTT
>PMHC01000144.1 GCA_003156495.1 Acidobacteriaceae bacterium | reverse complement strand
TCCAGCCGAAATCGAAGAGCAGATGCTCGCGCGGCTCAAGCGCCGCTTCGGCTTGCGGCGCGGCGGCTAAAACTGCCGCGGCACGCGCCCAGGCCGAACGCGCCCATAGCGGCGAAGTCGAAAGAGCCAATCCGGAATAGAGCAAATCACGACGAGAGATACCAGGCATAGAAAACCTCTTTTCGAATCATTATTTCGCGCGCGAAACAGGCGCGATTACAGCGACAAGGGCACTATAAATGAGGACGGATAAAGCTGTAAACGGTTTCACCTAACTTTTACAGCACCTCTATCGATCTTCGCACCGGGGAAATCTTCGCGTAAACAAATTTCATACGCGGTGTTCTGACCTTCGGCTCCCCCAGGCCACTCTCTCCCATTCGCGCACTCGTCTCCTCCACATGTTCCGTCTCGGCGCGATGCGCTCACGCGGAAACTGAAGCCAAGCGCGCGNNCGCACGCTTGGAAAGCGTGTGTGCTCGAAAGGGTACCCAGGGTTCGAATCCCTGTCTCTCCGCCATTAAGTTTTTATTTTATATAGTTTGCATGTGAGGACCAACCCCCTTACCATTCCCTGCGAAATCGTAGGCGCTTCCAACACAAAGAAGCTATTGATGATAATGAAAAGTTTTTCGCTTGCCATTCTTCTATCGTTTGCTCTTTCTGTTACCGGCCTCGGACAGTCCCGGCAATCCGCCGCCGCCGATGACTCGCTGACATTTCAAACCGGGCAGCCCTGGACGCCGCGCACGCAGATCAATGCCGGCGCCGTCATGGTCTACGGAATCGACGACACGACCGCCGAGCGCATTCGCGGCTGGCGCGCGCACGGCTATCACGTCTCCGTTATGACCGGCGTGGCCTGGGGCCGCTACGCGCCCTATCTGCGCGGCGATTTTGACGGCAAGCAGCACTGGGACCAGACTCAGCAGGAAAAAAGCGGCCAGCTCATCCTCCACAGCGGCCGCGAAGTTCCCTACATTTCTCCCGACGAATCCTATGGAAATTATCTGGCGCAGGGCGTGCTCGCGGCCCTCGATGCCGGAGCCGAAGCAATCTACCTAGAAGAGCCCGAATTCTGGGCCCGCGCCGGATGGAGCGAAAGTTTCAAGCGCTCATGGCAGCAGGAATACCACGAAACCTGGCGCGCCCCCGACAGCTCGCCCGACGCGCAGTATCGCGCCTCCAAGCTAAAGTACGCGCTCTATCGTCGCGCCCTTGCGCAGGTTTTTGCCGCGGTCAAACAATATGGCGCGGCGCATGGCCGCACGATTCCCTGCTACGTGGCCACGCACTCGCTCATCAACTACGCGCAGTGGCAAATCGTCAGTCCCGAGTCGTCGTTGCTCGGCGTCGGCGCAGACGGCTACATCGCCCAGGTCTGGACCGGAACCGCGCGCACGCCGAACTTCTATAACGGCCAGCTCCGCGAGCGTACCTTTGAAACCGCTTTTCTGGAATACGGCGCGTTGCAGAACATCGCCCGCTCCTCGGCGAAAAAAATCTGGTACCTCGACGATCCGATTGAAGACAACCCGAACCACTCCTGGAGCGATTACAAAAATAACTGGGAGAGCACGCTGGTCGCCTCCTTGCTGCAGCCCGAAGTCTCGCGCTACGAGGTGCTGCCCTGGCCCGAACGTATTTTCGGCGAGCACAGCGTCTATCCCGCAGAAGAACCCACCGCCGAGCATCCCGCCCCCGCGCGCACGCCGATTCCGCAAACCTATGCCACCGAGTTACAGGCCGTCTTCCACGCCCTGGGCCAGTTGCCTGGGCAAACCGGTGCGCGCTGGCTGGCCGCGGGCACTGAAGGCGTGGGCGTACTTGTCTCCGACACGCTGATGTTCGAGCGCGCCGCGCCTTCGCCCTCCGATGCGAATCTAGGCGATTTCTATGGCCTGGCAATGCCCTTGCTGATGCACGGGCTTCCCGTCGAGCCGGTGCAGATTGAAAGCGCCAGCCAAGCCTCGGCGCAAAACTTTCTTCATCGCTACAAAATTCTCTTGCTCACCTACGACGGCCAAAAGCCGCCCACGCCGCAATTCCACGACGAACTCGCCCGCTGGGTGCGCGCCGGTGGAGCGCTGGTCGTGGTCGACGACGACCAGGACCCCTATAACCGAGCTACGGATTGGTGGAACACGGGCGGCAAGCATTTCGCCACGCCGCGTGAAGATCTCTTCCAAAAACTTGGTCTTGCCGCGGACGAAGGTCTGCACAAAGTCGGCGCTGGCTGCGTGCTTTACGCGCGCAAAAGCCCATCGCAATTGAGCCGCGACCCCGACGGCGCCGAGCAGCTCTTGCGTCTTTTCCGCCAGGCCGCCGGCTCCATCCATCTGCCCGTGCGCGAATCCTCGGCGCTCGTGCTGCGCCGCGGCGTCTACATTGTGGCCGCGGGACTCGACGCGACCGACACCAACCCGGTTCCCTTCTCGCTCCACGGACGTTTCGTCGATCTTTTTGACGCCAACTTACCAGTACGCCGGCAACTCACCGTGCCTCCTGGAACTCGTGCCTTCTGGCTCGATCTCGACGCATTGCCACGCGACGGCGCGCGCATCGTAGCCCAAGCCGGAGCCGTCTCGAACGAAGCCGCCACGGCCAATCGCCTCTCATTTACGGCCACGGGAATCGAAGGCACGCGCGCCACGGTAAGAATCGCGCACGTACGCCCGGTGCGCACGATTCTCGTAGGCGGCAAGCCGCTGCCCGCCGCCTCTATCCACGCGGAAGCGGGCACGACCAGCTTCGAATTTCTCAATGTCGCGCTAGGCCAAAAAGTCGAGGTCTTGTTTTGAAATTTTCACTGATTAAATAGAGAAAAAATTGTAGCGTGAAAGAAAGCGCCCCATCTACATTATTTCAACTTCGGCCAACGAGGCTTCTTCGGCGGCGGGCAGGTCGATTCGCGAATAATCAGCTCGGGAAGAACCGTCTGCGTAGGCGAAGGTTCTTCCTTGTCGCGGATACGTCGCAGCAAAATTCTGGCGGCAAGCATGCCCATCTGATGCAGCGGCTGGCGAATCGTCGTAATGCTGGGGTTGTTGTAGGCCGCGCTCTGAATGTCGTCAAAGCCCACCACGGAGATGTCTTCGGGAACGCTAAGTCCATTCTCGCGTATCGCCCGAATAGCGCCGATGGCCGCAATATCGTCATAGCAGACAATGGCCGTAAAAGGAATCTTGCTTTTGAGTAGTTGGCAGGCCGGCTCAAAGCCCAGTTCAGGAGTGGAAACCAGCGAACTGAGCTGTACGATCAACTCGGGCCGCACCGGCAGACCCAAATCCCGCGCCACGGCCTTCATGCGCTCCCAGCGCTCTTCGGCGTCAGAGCTGTGGCTGCCGCCGCGCATGAAAGCGATGTTGCGGTGGCCCAACTGATAAAGGTGCCGCAAGGTGAGTTCCACCGCCCGTCGCTGGTCCAACACGACGTTGGTCACCCCCAGAATCTGGCGGTGGCCGGCGACCGCGACGGCGGGGATCTTGAGCCGATGTTGCAGCACGGTGTCGATCAGGATGAAGCCCTCGACCGAGCGCTCCATCAGCATGCGCGGATACTGCTCGATCAGATCGGGCTTGCGGCGATGGCTCGCCGTCAGGTAAAAGTACCCGTCCTCGATCAACGCCTCCTCGACGCCGGTCAGCACCTGCGCCGTATAGCTGTCGCTCAACTCCGGCACCAGCACGCCCACCGAGTAAGTCTGCCGCTTGCGCAGCGAACGGGCGTAAAAGCTCGGCTGGTAATCGAACTTGGCGGCCGCGGCGCGCACCCATTCCCGTGTTTCAATGGGAATCGCGCGCACGCCCGGAGCGTCGTTCAGCACCAACGAGATCGTGGCCGGAGACAGATTCAGATACTCGCCCAGAATACGTAGATTAACCGGCTGTCCTGGTTCCAGCCGCCGCCCCGAAGATACTTTCTTGGCCATTTCCTTTTGTTCTAGCACACTGACAGGGCTTTGGGCATTTCTTTGCTCAAACGACGCGGCCGGTTTCAACCTCGCGTTCGGTCAAACGGTCATACCAGGTGAACTTGAGAATCACCGAAGCGACTAGGACTATCGCCAGAGCAATCGCCGCGCGCTGGCACTCCCAGGTCACGATGTACATCGGGAGCACGACCAGCGCCACCTGCCAGACGATGCCAACAAAGACGTTAAACATGTCGCGCCCAAAGTCCTTGTTGCGCTGAAAGTTCGGCTCGTCGACCAGCACCTTGCGATAAATCGGGCCCCAAAAACCCCATGGCCGCACGCGCCGGTAGAAGTCCTTGAGCACGGCATCGTCCTCGGGCCGGGTAAGCAGCGTTCCGGCAAGGCAGCCGATCAGCGAGAGCACCAGCACCAGCGGAAAAACGATCGCGACATCGAAGTTGATGGAATAGGCTGCCAGCAGATGCCGCACCAATGGGAGCTTCTCAATCAACGGCGGCAGCGCCAGCGCCGAGCTGATGCCGGTAACCATGCCCCAGAAGTAACCATAGCCGTTAAAACGCCACCAGTACCACTTCAAAACATTCGAAGCCGTATAGCCACCCCACAATCCGGAGACGATCCAGATCACGACGGCGTTGACCGAAGTAACATTCCAGCCGATCAACACGCCAATCACCACCACGGCGAAGGAACTAAGGTAACTCAGCCGGACATAAGTCTTCGGCGGCGCGTCGGGACGGATGTAACGCTTGTAGATATCGTTGACGAAGTAAGGCGGCGCGGAGTTGACGGTGGCCGCGAAGTTGGCCATGAAGGCGGCCAGCAAACCGGCGATCAGCAATCCCAGCAGCCCCGTCGGCACAAAGCGTCCCAGCGTATAGGGCAGCACCAGCTCGAAGTCCATATTGGAGCCCATGGCGCGAATGCTGTCGCTGAAAAAGACCGCGGCCAGCACTGCCAATCCGGCGGTAAGGAAGTAGCGCGGGAAGGTCAGCACCACATTCACCCAGGCGCTCATCAGCGAAGCCTCGCGCGGATTGCGACTGGAGAGCACGCGCTGCATATCGTAGTTCGGCGCCGGACCGGCGGCCGAGATCAGCACGCCCTTGAAAAACAGCATCATCACCAGAAAGCCGAAGATTCCATAACCATCCTGGGCGATCTTGGTACTGGTGGAGGGAATCAGCGCCGACCAATTCAGATTGAGATTCCAACCGAAGAAAACATTGTCCCATCCCGCGGGCACAAAATGCTGAAGCACACCCGGCGCCACCCGGCGCATGGCAATGATGCCCACCGCGAAGGAGGCCACCGAGAGTACGCAGAATTGCGCCACCTCGGTAATCACCACGCTGATCATGCCGCCCTTAATGACGTAGATGGCGGTAATGGCAACCAGAATCAGCGCGTACTGGTTGGGTGAAAGATGCCAGGGCAAAAAGGTGGCCGCGAATTTGCCGATGCCTTTGAAGCCATAGCTAAAAAAGCCAATAATGCTGATGAAAGCGTAAATAACAACAATCAGATGCGAGAGTTGCGCGCCGCGGCCGGTGCCGAAGCGCGTCTTGATCCACTCCGCGCCGGTCATCACGCGCGAGCGCCGCAACCAGGACGATAGATAGACCATAAGAAAAATCTGGTTAAAGGTCGGCCACAGCCAGGGAATCCAAACGCTCTTCAAGCCGTAAACGAACATCCAGTAGACCAGCAACATGGTGCCGCTGATATCGAACATACCTGAAGCGTTCGAGAGTCCCAGCACATACCAGGGCAGCTTGTTACCGCCCAAAAAGTAGGCCGTCATGTCACGCGAAGCATAATTGGAAACCCAATAGCCCAGCAGCAGGGTACACAACAAATACCCCAGGATGATTCCGATATCCAAAGCCTGAAGATGCATGAAGCCTCCAGTATCTTACCGTTCAATTTTCATTTTCGCGATCCACACCGCGGTTGGCTGGCACTGCTCTTGTTCCTTTCCTGCCGCTTCGAGTATAATCGCGCTTCGCGTCCAAGAGTAGCAGAAAATGCTCTGCAAAAACGTTTCAGTACGATATAAATGGTTTGAGCTACTCGAAATCGGCGCCCGTCTCGCAGGACCAGAGGCGGAAGAAAAGAGAGAGCAATGAAGTACGGCTATTTCGACGACCGTAACCGGGAGTACGTGATTACACGACCTGATACACCTTTGCCGTGGATCAACTACCTTGGTTGCGAAGAATACTTCGGCATCATTTCCAATACCGCCGGAGGTTATTCTTTCTATCGCGACGCGCGCCTGCGCCGACTCACCCGCTATCGCTACAACAGCGCGCCCTTGGACTGCGGCGGCCGCTACATTTATCTGCGCGACAGCGAGTCGGGAAAATTTTGGTCGCCCTCCTGGCAACCGACCCGTCACCAGGCCGAACAATACTCCTGCCGCCACGGCATGGGCTACTCCATCATCGGCTCCAGCTTCGAAGGCATCGAGGCGCATACACGCTATTTCGTGCCGCTCGGCGAGAACCTTGAAATCTGGCAGCTCACGGTCACCAATCATCGCCCGAACCGGGCGCGGATCTCGACCTTCGCCAGCATCGAGTTCTGCCTGTGGGNNCAGGACGACGCCACCAACTTTCAACGTAACTTCAGCACCGGCGAAGTCGAAGTCGCCGGCGGCGTGATCTATCACAAAACCGAGTACCGCGAGCGCCGCAATCACTTTGCCTATTTCGCCTGTTCGGAGCCGGCCGCCGCCTTCGATACCAGCCGCGACGCCTTTCTCGGCCCCTACAATGGTTGGGAGAAACCAGCCACCGTAGCCGCGGGCCGATTGACCAACTCGATTGCCCATGGCTGGGCGCCGATTGGCGCGCATCAAGTCGAACTCGATCTGGCCCCCGGCGAATCGCGACAGATTGTTTTTTTGCTCGGCTATCAGGAAAACCCCGTCGACCAAAAGTTCGATCCTCCCGGCACGCAGACGATCAACAAAAAAAACGTGTTGCCGGTAATCGCCAAATATCTCTGCGTCGAGGAAGCCGACACTGCCTTCGCGCGCCTGCGCCAGTATTGGGAGCAGATGCTTGGCATCTTCCAGGTGGAAACCCCAGACATTCACACCAACCGCATGGTGAATATCTGGAATGCCTACCAGTGCATGGCCACGTTCAACATGTCGCGCTCGGCGTCGTTCTTTGAATCGGGCATCGGCCGCGGACTGGGCTTCCGCGATTCCAACCAGGACCTGCTGGGCTTTGTCCACATGGTGCCGACACGCGCCCGCGAGCGCATCCTCGACCTGGCCTCGACGCAGTTGCCCACCGGCGGCGCGTATCACCAGTACCAGCCGCT
>PMHC01000042.1 GCA_003156495.1 Acidobacteriaceae bacterium | reverse complement strand
CGCCGGAGGAGTTTCTGGTCGCCGTCGATCCGCTCTTCAAGGGCGTGCGCGCCAAGCTGGGCGGTGAGTACCTGACCAGCGACCATCTTGCCGGACATCTTTCGGAAAAGTGGGCAACTGAGTTGGGACTGAAAGCCGGAATTCCGATTCCAGTAGGCGCATTCGATGCGCACTGGGACGCGATCGGCTCGAATATCCGCGAGGGCGACGTTGTCAACGTGGTCGGCACTTCGACCTGCATCATCGCCATGGCGCGGGAAGCGCAACTGATTCCCGGCGTTTGCGGCGTGGTGCCGGGCAGCGTGCATCCGCAATACACGGGCATTGAAGCGGGGTTATCGGCGGTGGGTGACATCTTCGACGCCATCGCTAAACGCGCGGGTAAAAGCGTGGCCGCGCTCAGCGAGGGGCTTGAGGCTTACAAGGCCGGACAGACCGGGCTGCTGCGGCTGAGCTGGGATAACGGCGACCGCACGGTGCTGGTCAATCCTGAACTGGGCGGCGTAACGCTGGGCTGGAATCTGGTGCATACGGCGCAGGACGAGTTGTTCGCCGCCATCGAAGGCACGGCCTTTCACACGCGCATCATTTTGGAACGCATGGCCGAGCACGGTGTGCGCATTGACCGCGTGATTAACGCCGGCGGCATTCCGCAGAAGAATGAAGTGCTCAATCGCATCTACGCCAACGTGCTGAACAAGCCGGTGCTGGTGCCGGCGGGCATCCCCACGAGTTTGGGCTCGGGGATTATGGCGCTGCTGGCCGCCGGAGTTTACAAGACGATCGAAGAGGCGCAGGCGGCGGTTTGCCTGCCCTTGCGCACCGTCGAGCCAGAGGCGAAATCGGCTGCTGTTTACGAGCAGCTCTACCGGCACTACCGCGACGTTTATTTTGCGCTGGGCACGCGCGATGCCGCGCCGATAGCGCTGGGCAAGGTGTTGCCGGAGCTGCGCAAGATCGCCGCCGAGGCGCACAAAAAAGCGTAAGAATCTTTGCAAGTCCGCAAAAGACAAGGCCGCGCTGATTCTTGGCAAGCGCGGCCTTGCGCATCTTTACAGCCCGGTTTACCGTTATGGCAATCCATCGCGAACGGGTGCTTAGTGTCTAATTTCAACGTGAACTCTTCTTTGCGCTGTTTCTCCCTCGTTTTTGCCTGCGCTGTTTGCGCCGCTATTTCGTCGCGCGCGCAATCGTTGCCCGAAGCGCCCTATGCCGCGCCAAACGCCGATCCGTGGACGGCACCGCATTTTTCCGTCGATCCAAAGATTCTGTACCAGGCGGCAACGGCTGTGTCTGCGCCTGAAGGCGCCAACGTCGCCGAGCTTTGCAACGACGAGAGCTACCGCTTTGACGCGGCCGGCCGCATGACGCACACCGGCCACATCATCTATAAGGTGCTCACGCAAAAAGGCGCCGATGGCTGGGATTCGCTGTCGGTGGGTTGGGAGCCGTGGCATGAGGCGCGGCCGTCGATTCGCGCTCGGGTGATTGCGCCGGACGGCTCGGTACACACGCTCGATCCGAATACGATTACCGAAGCGCCGACCCGCGGCGGCGACTACAAAACCTACAGCGACGGCAAGCGGCTGACGGCGCCGTTTCCGGCGATTGCGCCCGGCGTGGTGGTTGAAGAAGAGTACATCGAAACCGAAAACGAACCGTTGTTTGTGGCGGGACTCACAAGGCGCGTGATTTTCGGGCAGGAGCAGGTGCCGGTGGCGCATAGCCGCGCGGTTTTCGACGCGCCGGCGTCGCTGCCGCTGCGCACGGGTTTGCTTTTGCTGCCCGGCCTTCAACCCGAGCGTCGCGAATTCGGCGGGCGCGTCACGATCACATACGATGTGGGGCCGCTCGACGGCATCGAGCCTGCCCAGCCGTTTTTATCTCCCGAGGTCGTGCGCTTTCCGATGATCGGCTTTTCGACCGGCGCTTCGTGGCAGAGCATTGCGGCTGCCTATGCGAAGATTGTCGATGACCGTGCCGGCTCCGAGGCTGTAAAGGTCGCCGTCGCGCCGCTGATTGCCGGCAAGAAAACTGTTGCCGAAAAAGAAGCGGCGATTCTCGGCTATCTCGATCGCGAGGTGCGTTACACCGGCATCGAGTTCGGCGAGGCCGCGCTCATTCCGCACGATCCGGCCGAGACGCTGGCGAAAAAATACGGCGACTGCAAAGACAAGTCCACGTTGCTGGCGGCCATGTTGCGCGTTGCTGGAATTCCTGCTTACGTTGCGCTGCTCCAAGCGGAGACGCGCATGGACGTACAGGCCGACCTGCCCGGTATGGGCATGTTCGACCACGCGATTGTATATGTGCCCGGTAAAACGCCGCTGTGGATCGACGCCACGGATAACTACGCTCGGCTGGGGCAGTTGCCGATGCCCGACCAGGGACGGCTGGCGCTCGTTGCCAGCGCTGAAACCACGGCGCTGATTAAAACGCCGGAGTCTATGTCGAAGGACAACGGACTGGTCGAGACGCGCCAGTTTACTTTGAACGACAACGGTCCGGCGGACGTGGTCGAGATTACCGCGCCCAAGGGAATCTACGAGTCGGGCTATCGCGCCTACTATGCCGACAAACCCGACAAAGAGACGCGCGATGGTCTTGGCAGTTATGTGCAGTCGGAATATGTTTCGGACAATTTGACGAAGGTGGATCGCACCGATCCAACCGATTTACAGCGGCCCTTCGAGTTGACCGTTGCTTGCGAGAAGGCCAAACGAGGTTACACGGGACTAGAAAATGCGCAGGCGGCGATTCGCCTTGACCGGCTCTTCCAATTTTTGCCCGACGAGTTGAAGCGCAAAGACGATGCGGCGGAAAAGAAAAAGAACGGACAGGATAAGTCCAAGTCGCCGCGCACCGCGGATTGGTGGCTGCCTGCGCCTTACACGATGGAGTGGAATTATCGCTTTCAGCCGCCAGCCGGTTTTGTTGCCAAGGAGCTGCCCAAAGACGCGACAATTCAGCTAGGCCCCGCGTTGCTGACGGAAAAATTCACCACCGATAAGGATGGCGCGATTTTGGCGCATCTGGCTTTTGATTCGGTAAAGCGCCGCTACACCGCCGCCGAAGCCGATGCATTGCGCAATCAGATTGCCGAGCTGATCGATGGTCCGGCAATTCTGGTCGGCTTTGAGCCTCAGGGCGCGGTGTTATTGCGCGAGGGCGAGGTGAAAGAGGCGCTGGCCAGCTATCGCGCGCTGATCGCCCACAATCCCAACGCGGCCGTGCATCACTTGCAGGTGGCTAATGTGCTGCTCGATGCCGGCATGGGCGAGGCGGCGCGCGCCGAAGCGCGGCAGGCCGTCAAGCTCGAACCCAATTCGGCGCTGGCGGAGCGGGTGCTCGCCGAAATTCTTAAGCATGACTTGGTCGGCCGCGAACTGCGTGCCGGCAGCGATTACGAAGGCGCGGCGCAGGCCTATCGCGCGGCGATCAAGCTTGATCCTGACGATCACACGGCGCAGGCCGATCTCGCGATTCTGCTCGAATACGATTCTGTTGGTCGGCGCTACAGCGGCCAGGCAAAAATAAAAGAGGCAATCGCCGAGTATCGCGCGCTGGGCCAGGACAAGCTCGCCGAATTGGGTCTCATCAACAATCTGTCTTTCGCACTGTTTTACGGCGGTGACTACGCCGGCGCTTACAAGGCCGCGCAGACGCTCAATCCCGAACCAAAGGCGCTGATGGCCGCCTGCATGGCTATGATGCAGGGCAGCAAGGCGGGGCTGGCCGAGGCCAACAAACGCTCCACCGACGACAATTCTTTTAAGGAAGCGGCGCGTACTGCCGCCGAGATGCTGATGAATGTCCGCCAGTATGCGCAGGCGGCCGAGTTTTATCAGGCGGGCGCGGCGGGCGACAACGCGGCGCGCAATCTGGGGCTGGCCAACATGCTGCGCGGCGNNCGCGCAGCGTCATGAGGAGATAAAGTTCGCCAACACACCCGCCGATATGGTCAAGCGCTTCAACGCGATTCCTTTCGATTCCGCGCTAACCAAGGATCGCTTTGCCGCGCTACTTAGCCGCAGTGCGCGCAAGGTTTTGGACGCTGAAGAGCCTGATGCTCTGAAAGAAGAACTGGAAGCGGGTAAGAAGATGAATAGCGAACTGGCCCGTCAGGGCAGCTCGCTCGACGTGACCGAGGATGTTCTGCTGCAGATGCTTGATCCCAAGGGCGACGGCGACGACGCCATCGGCTACCGGGAAAAGTACGAAGTCCTCGGCGGTTCGACCATGACTAACTACATCGTCAAGGAAGACGGGCAATATAAGCTGCTCGATACCGGCGAAAAGCCCGATGCGATCGCGGTCGAAATGCTGGCGCGCATTCAGGCTGGTGACTTGAAGGGCGCCAAGGCGCTGCTTGACTGGATGCGCGAGGATCTGCATCTTGAGGGCGGCGACGATCCGCTGGGCGGCCCGGTTTTTCCGCGTTTCTGGACCAAGGGCGAGAGTGCTGACGCGCGCAAGATGCGGTTGGCCGCGGCGGCCATTCTGGTGGAAACCAAGTCTATGGCGCCGCAAGGCCTCGCCGTTTTAGAGCCGGCAATGAAGGAAGCCGTCACCGATCGCGAACGGACCAACATTGAGCTGGCGTTAGCTCTTGGCTACGCGGCCGAAGATAACTACACCGAGCAATTCGAAGTTTCTTCCGCACTTCTCAAACAGGTACCAGAGTCGAGGGTCGCTTTTCTCTATAGCGTGCAGGCGCTGATGGGGCTCGGCCGCTACGACGCGGCGCTGGCGCTGACCGACGAGCGGCTCAAGCTGCTCGANNCGCTGCTCAAGCAGGAGCCGGAATCGAAGCAGGCATTCCTGTATAACAGCCAGGCCCTCATGGGTCTGGGACGCTTCGACGACGCTCTTGCGTTGGCCGACGCGAGGCTCAAGCTGCTGGACAACGATAGCGATGCCATCAATATGAAGATGCAGATCGAGGTCAATCGCGGCAACTACGCGGCCGGGCGCGATTGGGGGCAGAAGCTGGTGGCGCAGGGCAAGCAGAGCGCCGAAGTGCTGAATAGCATCGCCTGGTTCGCGCTGTTTTTGCCTCAGGCGAGCGCGACCGACGTGGCCACGGCGGTGAAAGCTACGCAGATGGCGGCCGACAATCCGCATATTCTGCACACGCTGGGCTGCCTTTATGCGGTTACGGGCGATGCCAAAAACGCGCGCGAGGTTTTGCTGCGCGCCATGGACGAGTTGAACCTGGACGAGCCCAACGAAGATTTCTGGTACGCCTTCGGGTTGATCGCAGAGCAATACGGCGAGCGCGAAATTGCCATTGCCGATTATCGCAAGCTCAAGCAGCCGAAGAATGCGTTGGAGACTCCGACCTCAAGCTGGCGCCTGGCGCAGATGCGGCTGAAGGCTTTGGGCGCGGAGAAATAAACTCAGCCTGGACGCGCGTTTTTGCGCCGGCCTGGCGCTGCGTTACTCTAAATGCTCAGGAGATATTTATCTAAGATGCAGTGTTTACGCCGCCCTTCATTTGCTGTAACTGTTTTTTCGCTTCTCTTGGTTCTCGTCGCCGGCGCGCAGAAACTCGCCGCCGCGGACGAGGATTTTGTTCGTTCTCACTACACAAAATATGAGTACCGCATTCCCATGCGCGATGGCGTACGTCTGTTCACCGCCGTCTACGTGCCCAAGGTCTCCGCATTTCCCTCCGATCCGGGACCGTATCCGTTCATGATGGAGCGCACGCCCTATAGCGTCGGTCCCTATGGCGAGGACCGTTATCCGGGAGGCATTGGCCCTTCTGAAGCCTTCCAAAAATCCGGCTACATCTTTGTCTATCAGGATGTGCGCGGACGTTGGATGAGCGAGGGCAAGTTCGTTGAGATGCGTCCGCACATCGACGAGAAAAAATCGCCGCAAGACGTGGACGACGCCTCCGATACTTACGACACGATCGAGTTTCTGCTCAAGCACGTCGCCAACAATAACGGCAAGGTGGGCATCTGGGGCATCTCATATCCGGGGTTCTTCACTTCAGCGTCGATCATCGACTCGCATCCGGCCATCGCCGCGGCCAGCCCGCAAGCGCCCATGACCGATCT
>PMHC01000150.1 GCA_003156495.1 Acidobacteriaceae bacterium | reverse complement strand
TGTAGTTGCCCAGGTGCAGTTTTCCCGTGGAACGCATGCCGCTAAGCACGCGCGGACGGGCGGATGAATTTGCATTTTCAGACATCGGTCCTATCGATTCCGCGGCAGCCCAAAATGGCCGCGCTTTTTGGTGAAAGATCTATGAAAAATCCTTCTTCCATTGTAGCGGGATCGCGGGCGGCTTGGCGCTTCCGCGTTACAGGCGCGAAAGCACTGAGAAAACCAGAATCAGCGCCGGCGTCAGCAGCAGCCGCATCACAAAGCCGCCAACAACGATCATCAGCAGGTAGCTCACCCAGCCGCCGATGCGGTCGTAGGCCTGCATGGCGTTGTAAGGCAGCAGGTTGCGCACCACCCGGCTGCCGTCCAGCGGCGGAATCGGCAGCAGATTGAAGAAGAATAGCGAAAGGTTGATCAGGATGCAGAGGCTCAGCAGCAGCGCCAGCGGCTGCACCGCGCCCATATCGGCATAGCCCAGCGCGGAAGCAAATGAGGCCCGCACCGTTTCTCCGCCGCCGGGTTGCGTAAAAGCCATCGCGATCAGCCCGACCAACGCCAGCACCACCAGAATCAGATTCGAGACCGGCCCGGCCATCGTGGTCAGGTTGTCGTCGCGGACGATTTTGCGAAAGTTACGCGTGATCACCGGCGTCGGCTTGGCCCAGCCGATCAACATGAAAGGCATGTGGAAGCCCATCAGCGGCCCGAAGATCAAAAGCGCCGGAAACAGCAGCGTCCCGATCGGATCGATGTGGTACATCGGGTTCAGCGTCACGCGCCCTTGCAGCCGCGCCGTCTGGTCGCCTAGCCGCGAGGCCATCCAGGCATGCGCGCACTCATGAAAACTGAGCGAAAAAAGCAGCAGAACGAACTCGAAAACGGCGATCAGAAAGGCAACGGATTGCAACTATATTCTCCGATCCGGGAACGGGCATTTCTATGCGCCAGGCGTGGTTCAGGCGCCACGAGGCGGCGGAACTCAAAGATTTAGCGTAGCACGCGGGGTATTAGACGCACCTCTGGGCCTTCAGTTTTCCAGGTACTCCCAAAAGGAGTCGGCCAGCACGGCTCCGAGCTCAGTCGTCATGCGCTGCGCTGCGCGCTCAACTTCTTCCATCAACCCGTGCAGATAATCCCGCGAGCGCGAGATCGCCGCCACTCCCAGCGTGGCCGACTGCCAGGTCACGGCCTCGTCCATCTCCGCCACCGAGACGTTAAAGCCCTGCCGCAGTTGATCTTTGAGCGAACGAACCACCTGCCGCCTGTCCTTGAGCGACTGGGCGTGCTCGATGCGAATCTCCAAAGTCAGTTGCGCGACGGCCATAAGACTTTCGCTTTCATTTCAGGAATAGCCGAAAAATCGATATTTTTTGCGCAAGTTTCTTTGTGCCAGATGATTTGCTCGACAGTACACTGGATAAGTAGAAACATGAGATTTTCAGTCCCTCATCCGATTCCGTACCAGGGGAGCAAACGCAGGCTTGCAAAGGCAATCCTGAGTCACGTCCCTGAATCTTCATTCACACGACTTGTCGAGCCATTTGCTGGCTCTGCGGCCGTAACGCTGGCTGCTGCCGCCCAAGGGCGATTCCCCTCTTATCTGATTGGGGACGCATTGGAGCCTCTAATGGGGCTTTGGAATGCAATCCTCACAGCCCCCGAAGAGATTGCAAGACAATACGGCATCCTTTGGCATAGCGAAAGGGCACAGCCTGTTGACGCGTTTTACAAAATTCGCGCTCAGTTTAACACGGATCGTGCTCCGGCGAAACTGCTTTATTTGTTGGCGAGATGCGTAAAAAATTCCGTACGATTCAACCCGGCAGGAGAATTCAATCAATCGCCGGACAAACGGAGGAAAGGAACTCATCCGGATACGATGCGGGAAGAGATTCTGGCCGCGCACCATCTCCTCGCCGGGAAATGTCGTGCCGTTCATGGCGACTTTTTGCAATTGATTCGAAAGGCGCGTGGCGGCGATCTTTTTTATCTTGATCCTCCCTATCAAGGAACAAGTGACGGCCGCGATCAGCGATATATTGCCGGCCTTTCGCGGGCCCGCATTATTGAGGGGTTGGAATTGCTGAACGAGAAAAGTATTCCATTTATTTTGAGCTACGACGGCTCCTGCGGGAAGAAATCATACGGCACTCCTCTGCCAGATCATATTGGCAAGCGCCTCCTTCTTGATGTCGGCCGGTCGAGCCAAGCTACATTGAACGGCCGCCGCGACGTCACAGTAGAATCGCTATATGTTTCACATCTGCTTCCTGTGACTGACCAAAGGTCTGTGTTATCTCTCAACGATTTCGCGGAACAAGCTGCTCTTTTTGTCTAGCTGCTTCGTAGCATCCGCTTAATGTATTCGGGAATAGCTTCTGCAGTACGCCGTACTTTCTTTCGGAGTTTCTCGTAATCCGCAACTTCATCTTGCCGCCAAACAAGATCAACTCTGCGCTGTTGCTCCATGGCGATATGTTCATAGGCATCTGCCCCCGACCAATAACAGGAAACACATATATTTGGATTTCTGTCCTTGGACCAGTTTGGACAATGTTCGCAGCTCCATGATTTCTTGCGGTTGCATGATCCACAAAGTACCTGAAAAACGCTCCCATCGTCCGTTACGGGGTCGCCTCCTATTTCGAAGGGGACGCAATGGTCGACTTGTGGGTTCTCAACCGTGCCGCAAATCCGGCATTTCGACCCATAAGCCTCAATAATTGCGTCTCGTTCTTTTTTCAGCAGGATTCGTCTTCCTCTCCTGTCGTAACCAAACCTTGCGTTTTCTAGAAAAACATATGCCGCAATTGAACGCCCATTCGAGCTTTTCACCTTTGTTGTGAATATTGGAAAGCCCAATTCGCGTGCATCTCGAACAGCGCGGGGTGGATGCTCATACCCAGCCTGATTGATCTCTTCTGTCGTTACTATTCCCCTCTTTACAATTGCATCCAAAACAAAGCGCGCTCGCTTGTTTTTCACGGCAGCAATATGCTGGGTCATATCGGCTGAAATTTGGCTTGCTTTGGTCATAGCTTTCTAGACCTATTCCAATCAAAATGCGTGTTAACAACTATTGTCACTCGCCCATCTGCGCCAACTGCGCTGTCCGTGGCCGGGGCGTGATGGCGCTAACGGCTACCAGCGCGATCAGCGCGGCGATCAGCGCCGGAAAGATCGCGTCGCGCTGAGCCAGAACGGCCGGAAAAATTCCCCGCACCGCCGGCGCGTCCCAGGCCAGCGTCACAACGGTGCCCGTCGCAATGGCCGCCACCGCGCCCCAAGCCGTGGCGCGCTTGGAGTAAAACGCCGCCAGCACCACCGNNCCTGATAGAGCGCCCAGCAGCCCAGCAGCGCCACCGCCAGCCGCGAGACGACAAGTACCTGCCGATTGGTCGCTTCCGGCTTCAGATAGCGCACGAAAACGTCGTTGACCAGATTCGTCGCCGGCGAAAACAGATAGTTCGAGGCGGTAGAGATCACCTTGGCGAAGACCGCGCCCAGCAGCAGCGCGCCCATCACAGCCGGCAGCCCGTGCCGCGCCGTGTAAGGAATAATCTCGCGCGGATGCAGCGCCGCCTCGCCCGTCGGATACATCGCCGAACCAATCACGGCAATAGCCACGATCAGCGTCTCCAGCACGATGGTTCCCACCGTCCAGCCGATGACCGAAATCCGCGCGTCGCGCTCGCTGCGCGCGGAAAAAAACTTCTGGTACATCACCTGGTTGCCCAGCATTAAAAGCATCGTCGGCACCAGAAACTCCATCGCATGCACAAAACCCAGATTGCCCAGCGGCGCAAAGTGCGAGGCCGGCAGCGCCGCGTGCAGTCCCGACCAGCCGCCGGCCTTCACCAGCAGCATCGGCGCGGCCACAATGCAGATCACCGTCACCATCGTGCCGATTGCCGCGTCCATATACGCCACGCTCGACATACCAGCCAGCGCCGTCGTCACCACCACGAAGGCGGCGATGATGAAGGTTCCCTGGTTGGCCGTCACCGTGTCGGGAAAAATCAGGTGCAGCACGTCGCCGCCGCCCTTGAACTGGTAGCTGGCGATGCCCACGTAGGCAAACAAAATCGCGATCGTGCCCAGCACCCGCGCCGTCTGGTTATAGCGAACCTCGAGCAGGTCGGGCAGCGTGAACTGCGCGAACTTGCGCGCCCGCGGCGCGATGAAATAGATCAGCACCAGACCCAGCCAGCCGCCCGCCGGCTGCCACAGCGCGGCAAAACCGTTCTTGTAGGCGTTTTCCGCCCCGGCAAAAAGCGATCCGGCCCCAATCCACGAGGTCAACAGCGTCATCACCAGCACCGCGGCCGGCAGCGAGCGGCCCGCCACCAGATAATCGGCCTTGGTTTTTACCCGCAGAGACTGGAAGATGGCCACCGCCAGCAGCAACCCGGCGATCAGCACCAGCACAACAATATAAAGAAGTGACATTCCCCGTGATCCCACCTGACTTTTTACAGCAGTGTAACGGAACGGGCTGCTTCTCGTCCGCCGTACTCCCATTCTCGCCCGCCTGCTCAGCCCCGGTAACTCGCAAGGCAACCGTCGGCGACAAAAAATAACATGGCCGCGGTTGACTCGCCGCCCCTCGCGCGCTACTCTCGCACCATAGATTTGGTGAGCTATCCCAACTCGCCTTGCCGCCTGGCCGCCCGGAAACGGAAGCCGCTCCGGGCTGTGCTTCGTCGCTCTCCCTTATCATCCATCCCCTGCCGCTTCTGCCGCGCCGCGCGGTCACGCATCTCCGTATGCCGCCGCCAGCGCGCCTCAACCCCTTGTCCTGGAGGACGGAGAAGCCTTTGAAGATCGCTCTGGAGATTACGCCCAACCTCGAGCCGCTCTTTGGAACTCGCGATGAAAACCTTCACCTGATGGAAGATTCGCTCGGCGTGCGCATCGATTTGCGCTCCGACGCCGTGCACGTTGACGGCCCGGCCTCGGGCGTCGCCCGCGTGCAGGCCATCTTTCAGGATTTCGAGGCGCTGCGTCGTCAGGGAATCCATCCCCACAACGGCGAGCTGAACGGCATGTTGAAGCTGGTCGTCGCCGATCCGGCCGCCACGCTCCGCGCGGTCGCCGAGTCCGGCAAGCAGCGCTCGGTCGGCGTCAAGCGCGTCGTGCAGCCGCGTTCGGTCAACCAGAGCCGCTATGTCGAGGCCATCGAGCAAAACGATATGGTCTTCGGCGTCGGCCCGGCAGGCACCGGCAAAACCTACCTGGCCGTGGCCATGGCCGTGGCCGCCTACAACGCCAAAAAAATCAGCCGCATCGTGCTCGTCCGCCCCGCGGTCGAAGCCGGCGAGCGGCTCGGCTACCTGCCCGGAACTCTGCAGGAAAAAGTCGACCCCTACTTGCGCCCGCTCTACGACGCACTTTACGATCTGCTCGATCCCGAGCGCGTCGACAAAATGCTCGAGCGCAACTCCATTGAAGTGGCCCCGCTGGCCTTCATGCNNAGCAGATGAAGATGTTTTTAACGCGCATGGGCAACAATTCCAGGGCCGTCATCACCGGCGACATTACGCAGATCGATCTGCCCAACCCGCGCCGCTCCGGCCTGGTTGACGCCATCAATGTGCTCGACGGCGTCGATGGCATCGCCTTCTGCCAATTTGAAGAAGCCGACGTCGTGCGCCACCCGCTGGTGCAGCGCATCGTGCGCGCCTACGAGAGCGCCCGGCCGCAGCAGCAGGATCTGCCCCTCGCCCTCGACGAACCGCTAGAGGTCGGCGTCAATCCGCGCCCAACTCGCGCCGCGGCCAAGCCCACCCCAACCGGAAAACCACAGTAGTATTTTTCTAGATAAGCAGAAAAGGCCGCCGCCTTTGGCAACAGAATCTCGCTGGCATTACCACTATCGCGCTGACAACTGACTACGGATAACTGACAACTGTCTTTACATCGCCTCCGGGCTTTCGATCCCCAGCAGCGCCAGCGCCCGCACCAGCTCGCGCAGCGTTACGGCCGCCGTCGCCAGCAAAAACCTCTTCCGCGCCGCATCCTCTTCGGTGAGGATGTGGTGGTCGTGATAGAAGCTGGCGAACTCCTGCGCCAACTGGAATGCGTGCTTGGCCACGTGCTCCGGCTCCGAGTCGGCGATCGCCTGATCCAGCACCAGCGAAAAACGCCCGGCGCGCAGCCACAGCGCCCAGATGTCTTCATTCTCTTTGCCGGCAAGATACTTTCCTGGCTCCGCTAACTTCGCCAACTCCGCCAGCGCCGCTTCCGGCGTCCTTCCGCCCTTGCGGAAAATATTGCGAATGCGCACCACGGCGTATTGAATATACGGCCCGGTCTCGCCCTCGAAGCTCAGCGCGTCTTTAAAGTCGAATGCGATCACCGAATTCCGCGTGACCTTGAGCATAAAGTAGCGCAACGCGCCGATGGCGATCTGCGCGGCAATCCGTTTGCGCTCGGCCTCGTCGTGGCCGGTCTGCCGCTTGCTTACCTCTTCGTAGGTCGCGGCAATCAGCTTGTCAATCAGGTCGTCGGCCTTCACGCCGAAGCCCTTCCGCCCGCTCACTTCGATGTACGGCCGGTTCAAGTCTTCGGCCGGAACGTTGTAGCCAAGCTCGACGGCGCAGCGCGGCGTCAGCGCCACCATCTCGTAGCTGAAGTGCGTGTAACGATCAGCTTGCTCGGTGTATCCCATGCCGCGCAAAGCCTGGATCACATTGGCCTGCGGGTCGCTCTGCCGTGCGTCGATGACGTTATAAATCGCCTGCGCTCCGCCAAAATGCGGATGAGGCTCATCTCCCTTTTCCGCCGAAATCCAGCACTCGTGGTCGGGATAAGTGAAGAACGGCTTGTAGCCGAAGTCCTTGCCCAGCAAGCCAAACTTCCATAAGT
>PMHC01000052.1:2525-5560 GCA_003156495.1 Acidobacteriaceae bacterium | reverse complement strand
GTCGCGCTCAGCGCCGTTCCGTATACGATCGCGGCCGGCGTCGCCCATGTAATCGTCGGCGTCGAGCGAACCGTCACCGGCAGCAATGCCGTCGCGCTCAATGCGCCGGAGCTACCGGCAATTGTCGCCGTCACGCTGCCCACGGCCGCGGTACTGCCGGCCGTCAACGTCAGCACGCTGCTGGCCGTCGCTGGATTCTGACTCCACGCCGCGGTCACGCCGCCGGGCAATCCGCTAATCGCCAAACTCACGCTGCCGCTAAAACCGTTCAAAGCGGCGATCGTCACCGTCGAGCTTCCCGCGCCGCCAGTAACCAGCTCCACGGCTGCCGGAGCCGAGGCCAGCGTAAAGCTCGGCGCGATCACGGTCAAAACCAGCGTCGTCGTCGCCGTCAACGATCCGTAGCTGGCCATGATTGTCACCGTCGAAGTTCCCGCCGTCGCCGCGCTGCCGGCCGTCAGCGTCAACACGCTGCTCGCGCTGGCCGGATTCGCGCTCCATGCCGCCGTCACCCCCGCCGGCAAACCGCTCGCCGCAAGATTGACGCTATCCGTAAATCCATTCATATCGTTGACGGTCACCGTCGCCGTACTGCTGCTTTCCGCCTCAACCGACAACCTCAAAGCCGAGGTCGATAGCGTAAACTTCGCTCCGCTCACCGCCAGATGCACCGTCGTCGTTTCCGTTATCGAGCCCGAAGTTCCCGCAATCGTCACCGGATACGTTCCTGCCGCCGTCGCGCTACTGGCCGTCAACGTCAACACGCTCGAGCTGCTGGTTGAAGCAGGAGTAAAAGCAGCCGTCACCCCGGCCGGCAACGAGGAAGCAATCGACAGATCGACGTTGCCCGTAAATCCGCTGGCCCCCACCACGGAAATTGTCGCGGTAGAACTGGAGCCGGCCACAACGCTGATCGCGCCCTTTGAAGCCGCCAGCCAGAAGCCGGAAGAAAGTTTGCCGGCCAGCGCATCGATCAGCGATTGCCCCGCCGGAGAGCCCCAGCCGGTGACCAAATCGTAGCCGCTCGTCGCGCTATACCAGGTTGTTTGATCTTCCGTGTCGTTGTTTCCGCTCTGCACATCGTGAAAATCATCGCCGTAACTGGAACCCGCGCCCAGCGCATAAATCACCGGATTGATAAAACCGATGCCGCCTTCCGGCGCGTTGCCCAGCGCCACTGCCTGCTGGTTCGCCAGCGCGATAAAGGCCGCCCAGCGCGGCGTTGCAAAGCTGGTGCCCGCGCCGCCATTGGAACAGGTGCCCAGGCTGCAAAAGTAGTTGCCGAAATCGGCCTCCATGGCCACATCCGGCACATTGCGCAGCGTGCTGGAGCCGCCATTGCCTGCATTGGTCACTCCGGCCTGCCAACTCGGCAGCACGACGCCATCGGGACTGACGCCGCCGCCGCTGCCGTAACCATTCGCGTTCCATGCCGTCTCCGAAGCCCACGCGCCGCTCGCGCTGCTCGTCGTCAAATGCGTGCCGCCAACGGTCGTCACGTACGCGCTCTCGGCCGGATAGAAGTACGGGCTGATGGAATACTGATACGCGCCGTAATCGCCCGCGGCGGCAAAAAAACTCTGCCCCTGCGCCGCCATCTCCTCAAATAGCGCCTCTTCGCTCGATAGGTCGTCGGGAATCCAGCTCCAGGCGCAGGCAATCTGCTTGGCCGCATTCTCCGACGCAATCTCGCTCAGCACCGCCGCCGGCGACGCCGACGAATACGGATCGCCCATGTAGACGCGCACCTGATCCAACCCCGGCGCCATGCCGATCGCCTGCACGATGTCGAGCACCGCCTCCGTATCGTTTTCATAGATGGTGTCGGTGGCGCCGCCCACCAGCACATTCTCGATCGGCACGCTATAGCTCTGCCCCGCATTGCTGAAGCTCAAATCCACATCGCTTTGCTCGTATCCGCCAAACTCCACCAGCCCCACCGTCTGCCCCGCCCCGCTCAACGTCGTCCCGCCATAGTAGGCCGCGCGCATGTCGCTGCCCAAAAAACTTGCTCCCGGTCCCGAGCCGGTTGGCGTCGCCGCCGTGTCGCTTTGCAGCGCCGGAACGAAGGCCGGTCGCGGCAGCGAATAGTTATTCATGCCGTCGATATGCGCCAGCGGCACGCCGAGAAAAACAGACGGCTCCCGGTCCGGCGAAAAAAACAGCCGCGCTTCGGTCGGATGCTGGTAAAGATTGAGCTGGACATGAAAAGCGCTATTGACCTGGGCCGCGCTGCCTGCAATCGACACCACAAGCCGGTTCGCGGCTCTGCCCGTCACCGTAAAACCGTTGGCCGTCGCGAAATCGACTACCGCCTGATAGTGCTCGGCCGTCGGTCCGAACTGATCGGTGAATGTCTGCACGCTCAAAAATTTGTGGTAGTCGGCGCTCGACGGATCGTAAAGCCGATCGAGCAGCGCCTTCAACCGCGCCTGATTGCGCAGCGGCAGCACGATGCTCAACTGCATCTTCTGGTCGCCGGCAAGCGCGCCCCGTGGTTCAGTCTGATGGCTTATAACCGCGGCCGGCAAATGGTTGCGCAGCGTTTGCGGCGCGGTACTCTGCGCCCCGCCGGCACGCGACAAAAGCACCGCCAGCAACAGCAGCTTAACCGCCGCGCGAAGACCACCCTTGACAGGAGAAATCGAGAAAAATTGCGACGGCCAACTATCAGGAAAAACAATCATCATAGCGGGGGATCGCGCCCGCGAAAGGCGCGCTATTTTTTGACCGATGAATGGGCCCTGTACTCTGGCGCGCGGAAGAATAAAAGTTGCGCAAGAGAGAAAAAATGAATGTGCCGGTCTCTTTTCGTCGAACGTGCTTCCGTCGGATGTGCTTCCGTCGGATGTGGGGAATGAAGGGCCTTACTGCAAGCGGCGGTTCGCTTCCATATCATACGTCCATCCTCAAAATGCGGACGAGCACGGAAGCGGAAAAAATCGTGTTACAAAATTCTTCTGTTCTCAAAGCGGAAGTTTTTTCTCGGACTTCACCGGCGACGGAAAAACTCACTGACATTGCAAAAAGTGTCG
>PMHC01000052.1:0-2471 GCA_003156495.1 Acidobacteriaceae bacterium | reverse complement strand
TTGTTGGCCAGCGTCTTGCGCTTCTGCGCGAAGACCTTGCGCAAAAAGATCAGAAACGCTTCTTCTTCGACCTTCAACCCGGCAAAGCGCGGCGCGAATCGCCAGCGGAAGACCGTCGAGTGCACCTTGGGCGGCGGCGAAAAAGCCTCCGGCGGCAGCGTGAATAGCGGCTCGGTTTCGCCGTACATCGCCATCGTCGCCGTCAGCAGCCCGTAGTCGCGCGAGCCGGGCCGCGCCGTCACCCGCTCGGCCACTTCGCGCTGCACCATCAGCACCGCCAGCTCGATGGCCGCGTGGTTTGCCGCCAGCTTCAACAAAATCGGCGAGGTAATCGAGTAAGGCAGATTGCCCGCCACGCACAATCGCCCGCCGGCAGCGCCAGCCGCCGCCGCAAAATCAAAGCGCAGCACATCCTGCTCGACGATCTCCACCCGCGCCGGATCGAAGCGCGCGCGCAGCTCCGCCGCCAATTCGCCGTCCAGTTCGACGGCCACCAGACGGTCGGCGCGCGCCGCCAACTCGCCGGTAATCGCGCCGTGGCCGGGGCCGATTTCGACCACCGTGCGCCCGGCCACATCGCCCAGCGCCGCCGCAATCCGCTGCGCCGCCCGCGCATCCGTCAAAAAGTTTTGTCCGAGCTTGGGCCGTTTCTTCATTCGCTCTTTCGATGGTAGACGAAGCAACCGCATTCGCCGCCGCATTACACTAAACAGTAGGTTGATTCCCCCTACAGTTCACGAGGTTCCGTTGCTCATCGATTCTCACGCGCACATTGACAGCCTCCGCTACACCGACGATCGCGAAGCCATGCTTCAGCGCGCTCTGGCCGCCGGCGTCGGAGAAATTCTTTCGATCGGCATCGGCGAAGGTCCCTCGCAAATGCATCAGGCTCTCGATCTCTGCCGCCAGTTTCACGGCCGTCGCGATCTGCCCCGCCTCTACGCGAGCGCCGGCGTCTATCCGCACAACACGCCAGAGCTCGACGACGCAGCCCTATCTAAACTCGACGCGCTGCTGGCCGAACCCGAAGTGATTGCCTGCGGCGAAATCGGCTTTGACTATTTTTACGACGGCGCGCCGCATGATGTGCAGCGCCAGGGCCTCATCCGGCAGCTTGAAATCGCCGCCACCCGCAAGCGCCCCATCCTGATTCATTGCCGGCCCAAAGACGGCGCGACCGATGCCTGGGAGGATCTTTTCGAAATTCTCGATCAGCAACACTGGCAGGCCACCGGGCTGGGCGGCATCATGCACTGCTTCAGCGGCGGCCCGCAGCAGGCGCGCCGCGCGCTCGATCTCGGCTTTCTGCTCTCCTTCGCCGGCAACCTCACCTTTCCTAAATTGCAGCCGTTGCGCGAGGTGGCCGCGCAGTTGCCGGTCGATGGCGTGCTGGTTGAAACCGATGCACCCTGGCTGGCGCCGGCGCCGCATCGCGGCAAACGCAACGAGTCCGCTCTGATGGTTGAAACCGCGCGCACGCTGGCCGATCTGCTCCACGTCTCCGGCGAAGAGCTGGCCTCTGCCACCACCAAAAACTTCCACCGGCTTTTTCATCTGCCCCCCAACGTGGGAGACTGATAACGTCAGGCCGGCGCGGGTTTCTCCGTTTCGCACACCGGCTGATTCCAACACACCATCGAGGATCGTTCCACCATGGCCAAGGAAAATTCATTCGATATCGTCAGCATCGTGGACCTGCAAGAGGTCCGCAACGCTATTGAACAGGCGATCAAAGAGATTCGCCAACGCTTCGATCTAAAAAACTCGAATTCCGAAATCGCGCTCGAAGGCAGCGACAGCATTCAGTTGGCTTCGGCCAACGAATACAACCTCGAAGCCGTCCGCGACATCCTTTGCCAAAAGCTGGTGCGCCGCGGCGTTTCGCTTAAAAACCTCACTTATGAAAAGATCGAGCCCGCCGCCGGCCAAAGCGTGCGCCAGAAGGTCGGCTTGCAGCAGGGCATTCCCATCGAAAAGGCCAAAGAGATCGTGCGTCTGGTCAAGGACGCGAAGAAAAAAGCGCAGGCCAGCATCCAGGGCGATGTCGTGCGCATCTCCAGTAAAGACCGCGACGAATTGCAGGCGATCATCGCTCTGCTGCGCGGCAAAGAGATGGGACTGGATTTACAGTTCACCAACTACCGCACCAATTGAGCCGTGAACGGCGCGGATCGCCTTTTCTCCGCGAATGTTCTAGAATCGGGGAGCTTTGAGCATCTTTACCATCTCGATGGCTAAAGAGGTCTTTGACCTGCTACGCGAAGATCTCGTCGCGGTCGAGCAGGAACTGGGCCGCGACGCCGCCTCCAGCGTCAGCACCATCACTGAGATCGCCGAGTACCTGCGCGAAGGCGGCGGCAAACGCATCCGCCCGTCGCTCCTGCTGCTTGCCGCTCATCAACTGGATTTCTTTGGTCCGAGTGCCATCCGCCTCGGCGCGGTCGTGGAAATGGTGCACACCGCCACGCTGG
>PMHC01000300.1 GCA_003156495.1 Acidobacteriaceae bacterium | reverse complement strand
ATGTCATGGAACTGAACAGCTTCAGCCGTGCCGTAAACTAAATCAAATCGACGTGGCCTTCAGGCCCCGAGGGACGTTTTTCCTCTCTATACCATCAGGAGATTTGCTCTAAGGTGGGTTGGAAAAAACTTCACACTTTACAGCAACTGTAAAAATGTTCTGGCTGGATATTCATCCTTGAAAACAAGTCAGACACGCTGCTCTTCTGGTTGCCTTGGCGCGCTACGTTCGCGTGCGCAGCAGCAGATAGCCTCCGGCCAAGCCGAAGAGCACGTCGGCCGACCAGGCGGCCATGCCGGCCGGCAGATAGTTAACGTACCCCATGGCGCCGAGCAGCCCATCAACCACCCAATAGGCCAGCGCTACGCCGATGGCCACCGCGATGCCCGCTAGCGAGCCGCGCCGCCCCATCGAAAGCGCGAAGGGAACGGCCAGTATCGCCATCACCACGGCCACCAGCGGATAAGAGAGCTTGTGCCACAGCGCCACGTTCAGCCGCTTGGTGTCGAATCCGCCCTGGCGCAGATCGCGGATGTAACGGTCCAATTGGCTGAAGTTCATCTCCTGCGATTGCAGCGCTTCTTTTTTGAAGTACTCCGGCGTAGCGTGGATCACCGGCAGCGGCGCTTCCGTGAAGCTGCGAAAGGCGATCACATCGGCGCCTTTTACATCGCGCACCCATCCGTTTTGGAAGAGCCAGACCCCGGAATCGGCATCCCAGACTACGCGCTTGGCGAAGATGCGCCGCGTGAGTTGAAAATTCACCGGATCGAATTCGAAGATCGAAAGATTCGCGAACTCGTTGCGATCGGGATCGAAGAACGGATAGTAGAAAATCCGTCCCGGCTCGCCCGGCGTCGGCTGAGGGCCGAAAATCCACTTCTGTTCCGGATGCAGATAGGTCTGTGGCGGACGGCCTTTGATGACGCTGCGCAGCGCCTCTTGCCGGCGGTTGGCCTGCGGCAGGTAGTACTGGTCGAAAAGAAACAAGGTTACGGCGAGTATCGCGGCGATGCTCACGATGGGAATCACCAGCCGGTAGAGGCTGATGCCGGTCGCCTTCATGGCGATGATCTCGCTGTTGCGGTTGAGCACGCCGAAGGTCACCAGCACGGCGATCAGCACCGCCAGCGGCGCGATCTGGTAGAGCATGCTGGGCGCCAGATTCATCAGATACTCGCCCACGATGCCCAGCGCAATGTGGTTGCGCAGAATATCTCCCACCAGATCGAAGAAGGTGAAGACCAGCATCAGCAGCGCGAAGCCGGCGAGAATCAGGAAGAACATCCAAAGAAACTCGCGGATCACGTACTCGTCGAGAATCCGAGGAAAAACATTGCGCGCACGCTTGTGCTGCATGCGCGGCTGCAGCTTGTTCAGTTGCAGCTTGCCGAACAGGCCGGAGCGCGAAGCGCCTTCCTGCTTGGCTTCGCCGGCGGATTTTGAGAGCCGCGAGGCCCAGGTGGAGATGGCGCTCAGAACCCATCCGCCCGTGGCCATTTGCCACAGCAGAAAGACGCCGGCGACGGCGAAGATCAGATTCGCCGACCAGACGGCGAGAAAGGCCGGCAGCCGGCTCTGATGGCCCAACGCAATGCCCGTCGACGACAAAAAGTAGTAGACGAAGACCAGCAGAATGGTAAAGACGAAGCCCGAGCTTTTGCCGCCCCGCCGCGAAGAGACGCCCAGCGGAACGCCCACCAGCATCAGCACCAGACAGGCGAAGGGAAAAGCGAAGCGGTTATAAAGCTCGATCAGGTAACGCTTGCCGTCGCGGTCGTGGATGTGCCCGTAGAGCTCGCCGATCGGCATGGCGTAAAGCGCCGTATCCATGCGGCCCAGGTGCACGTTGTTCTGCTGGCCCAGCGACAGCGGCATGTCGGTGGTGGCAAAGGTCGAAATGTTCGACTGCTCCGGATGCTCGGCCACCGTCTCGTCGCGCAGCCCATCGCGCAGCCGCATAATCAGCTCTTGCTTGTTGTCGTTAACCACCGTGGCCGAGCTGGCCGTGGTGATGACCGGATTGACCGGATCGTGCACGTCGGCCATAAAGACCTGCCGCCAGTTGGATGCGCCGGCGCCGGAGCGCACGTCTTGCACGTAGAGCACGAAATTTTTGAAGTCTTCGTAAAAAACCCGCGGCTGAATTTCGTAGGAGGCCTGCTCGGTTTCGAGCGTCTGCTCCATGGCGAGAATGGCCTGATTGGCGCGCGGCACCAGATACAGCGAATTGAAGAGCCCCAGCACCGTGCCGGCAATGGCCACGATCGAGGCCACGCGCACAAAGTAGCCGATCCCCAGTCCCGAGGCGCGCATGGCGATGATCTCGCTGTCCGACGCCAGCCGGCTCAACCCCAGCAGAACACCCCACAGCACCGCCATGGGAATCGTCACCTTGAAGAGGTTGGGCAGCGTGAAAAGAAAAATCTGCGCCACGTCGCTCCACGTGGAGCTGTTGCGCACCACCACCTCNNATTTCGCCGAGAATGTAGCGGGTAAGGATGCGCACATGCGGACCTTGCAATAGTTTAGCGTGGATGGGCAAAAGCTGCGGCGAGCCGATTCGCTTTCCAGAAGCGATAATCCGGCGCTGGCTTTTACGCCGTCGGAAAGCCGCCGGCCGATGCACGAACAAAGCTAAAAGCTAGCGGCTGAGAACGGGCGAGGAAGCCCTCCATCGCCGCAGCCGCAAGCTATTGCCCAGCACGCAGACCGAGCTCATCGCCATCGCCGCGGCTGCCAGCCACGGCGAGAGCAAAATGTGAAATTCCGGGTAGAGCGCTCCTGCCGCCAGCGGAATCCCGACTATGTTGTAACCCACGGCCCAGCCCAGGTTCTGCCGCATCACGCCGAGCGTTGCCCGCGCCAATTCGAGCGCCGCGGGAATCGCCGAAGGCTGCCCGCGCACCAGCAGCACGTCGCCTGCCTCCTGCGCCAAGTCGGCGCCCGCGCCCATCGCCAGCCCCGCGTCGGCCTGGGCCAGCGCCGCCGCGTCGTTAATGCCGTCGCCAACCATCGCCACCCGCAGCCCGCTTTTTTGCAGCGAGCGAATCCGCTCGAGCTTGCCCATCGGATCAAGCCCCGCTTCCACCTCGTCGATTCCCGCCTCGCGCGCAATCGGCGCGGCTGCCCCGGCCGTGTCGCCGGTCAGCATCAGCACGCGCAAACCCAACCGCCGCAGCGCCGCCACAGCATCGGCCGCATCGGCCCGCAGCGCATCGCGCGCATCAAAATAAGTTACCGTCTTGCCGTCCACCGCCATCCATAGCCGCGTCGCGCCCGGTTCCGGCGGAGCAACTTCGGGCAGCGCGATTCCGTACTCGCCAAAGAGCGCTTCGTTGCCTAGCAAACAATCGCGACCCTCAACCCGCGCCTTCAGTCCCCGTCCGGGAATGACCTGCGCCTCCTCGGCCGGCCGCCACTCGAGCCCCCGCGCCCGCGCCTCATCCATAATCGCGTGCGCCAGCGGATGATTCGACCGCTCCTCGGCCGCCGCCGCCATCCGCAACAGCTCAAGCGTGCTCGTTCCCTGTTCTTCCGTTCCCTGTCTTTCTGTCCACTGTTCCCTGCCCACTGTCCACTGTACTTTCGGCCGTCCCGTCGTCAGCGTGCCCGTCTTGTCGAGCACAACCACGTCCAGAGCGACAAGCCGCTCCAGCGCCTCGCCGCCTTTAAAGAGCACGCCCAACTGCGCGCCGCGTCCCACGGCCACCGTCAGCGCGGCGGGCACCGCCAGCCCCATCGCGCACGGACAGGCCACCACCAGCACGGCCACCGTGTTCGCCAACGCGAATTGCAGCGAACTCCCCGTCGCCATCCACGTCACAAATGTGATCGCCGCCAGCCCCAGCACCGCCGGCACAAAAACCGCGCTCGCCCGGTCGGCCAGCCGCTCCATCGGCGCGCGCGAGCTCTGCGCCTGCTCGGCCATGCGCGCAATCTGCGCCAGCACCGTCTCTTCGCCCAATGACTCGGCCCGGCACAAAATCGCGCCGTCGTAATTCAGCGAGCCGGCCAGCACCCGGCCTCCCGGCGCGCGATCGAGCGGCGTCGATTCGCCGGTCAGCATCGATTCGTCAACCGTCGTGCGCCCTTCCAGAATCGTTGCGTCCACCGGAAAGCGCTCGCCGGGCAGCACTGCCACGCTATCGCCCGGCCGCACCTCTTCCAGCGGAACCACCGCCTCGACGCCATCCACCACTCTGCGCGCCGTCGCCGGCCGCAACCGTGAAAGCGAGTCGAGCGCTGCCAGCGCCCGCCGCTTCGCCCTGCCCTCCAGCGCCTTGCCCAACAGCAAAAATCCCAAAATCAGCAGCACCGCGTCGAAGTAAACCTCGCGCCCCGCCGCCGGCGCAATCGTCGCGTAGGCCGAATAGGCAAAAGCCGTCGCCGTTCCCAAACTCACCAGCGTATTCATGTTGGTTGCGCCGTGGCGCAGAGCGCGTAGCGCGCTTGCGTAGATTCCCCGTCCGGCCCACGCCATCACCGCCGCCGTCATCACCAGCAGCGACCAGCGCAGCCCCGCGGCTGGCAACGCATATAGCCACGGAAAAACTCGCATCATCAGACGATCCGGCGCGCTGCTCATCTCCGTGCCCAGCGGCATCGCCAGCAGCATCGCCGCCGCGCCCGCAATCAGCGCCGTCCAGGCCTGCCGCCACGCTCGCCGCGCTTCGGCGGCATTCTCGCCGGCTTGCGCGCCGCTTTCGCCCGGCCGCGGCAGCACCGCGTCGTAGCCCGCGCCGCGAATCGCCTCCACCAACTGCTCCGGCGCAACCCGCTCCGCGTCGAAGACCACATGCGCCCGGTGCGCCATCAAGTCCACGCGCGCCTCTTCCACCCCCGCCGTCGCGCGCAGAGCCTTCTCCACGCTCTGCTGGCAGGCGGCGCAGCTCATCCCCAACACGGGCAGCGTCAGCGATTCTCTCTTCCGCGTTTCCATGATTCTGCCCGCCTACGAAGCCAGCCGCGCGCTAAATCCAGCCTTGCTCACCGCCGCAATCGCCTGCTCGGCCGCCTGTGCCGCGTCCGCGCTCACCGTCGCCGTGCCCACATGCACATCGTTCACCGTCACGCCCGGCACGGCTTTAAGCGCTTCGCTCACCTTCCGCACGCACGCCCCGCAATGCATTCCCTCGATCTTCAACACAAATTCCGCCATCGTCCCCTCCTTTTTTCTATTAGATGATAGTGACAGAGCTGCGATGCAGCGGCCCTCGCGCGCAAAACAAAATGCGCGTCTCGGCAACAATAAAAGAAAGGTCTTTCCCATGGAAAAGCTGCCTCGCGAATTCCCTTTTGCTCCGCTGGTCGGCGTCGGCGCGGTCATCGTTCACCAAGACCGCGTGCTGCTCATCCGCCGCGGCCACGAGCCCCTCAAAGGCTGCTGGACGCTCCCCGGCGGCCTGCTCGAACTCGGCGAATCTCTTATCGAAGGCACGATCCGCGAAACACGCGAAGAGACCGGCCTCATCGTCGAGCCCCTCGAGCTGGTCGAGTTGCTTGACCGCATCGACCGCGAAAACGGCCGCATCCGCTTCCACTACGTCATCGCCGACTATCTCTGCCGCGTCACCGGCGGCCAGCTCAGCGCCGCCTCCGACGCTCTCGACGCCCGCTGGCTCGACCGCATCGAATGGAACGCCAACAACCCCCTCGCTCTCGATCCGGTCACCATCCGCGTCATCGAAAAAGGCTGGCGGCGCGCGCAATCGCGGTGCAATGTAGTGCAATAGCCGCCGCAGCCTACAGTTCTCTAGTCCCTGGCCTCTGCTTTTCGTTCCTGTTTTTCGTCCTCTGAATCAAGCTCCAGTCGCAGCCCACAAGCTGAAGGCTGAAAGCTGGCAGCTTCTTTCTATTTACTGACAACTGTTAACCGACAACCGACAACTGCCCACTGTTCACTGCTCACTGTCCACTGCTCACTGTCCACTGCATTTGACTCCCCTTCGCCGCCTCTGCGAAACTTTTCCCCAATGTCATACAAAGGGAAAATCGAGCACGCCGAAGACCGCAAGATCCGCGAAAAAAACAAAACATATTATCGATTCGCGCATTGGCCCATTTGGATCTGGGTCTTCTTTCTCGCTCCCGGCCCGCTGACCTTCAGCCTTTTCAGCAAAGGCTTTCATTGGGGCAACTCGGCCTGGCTGGCCGCCGTGCTCATCGGCACCGGCATCGGCTTGGCGCGCGCCAAAATGCCCGGCTGCGAGCATCGCCCCTACATCCTCCGCTTCAATGAGGACCGGCCCAACCCCCTCTATCGCCGCGTCTGCTACACCTTCGCCTGGAACGACGTGATTAACTACGCTTTGCTCAACATGGCGGGCCTGCTCTACGCCGTCGTCACCGGCACATGGCGCATGAAGCAGATTTATCTCTACGGCTACTCGCCCCTTTGCGCGCTGATTCTGCTTCTTGGAATTCTCGGCAAGCTGCCCCGCGTCGGCCCCTCCACCAAGGGCGAAGGCTTTGAGCGCCGCTACTTCTACGGCTCGGTCTNNCGGTCACCGCCGCGCAAACCGTTCTGCTTATTCTCTGGAAGCTGCTGCCCGAAACCCGCACCGGCAGCCTCGTCAAGCTCCTCGCCTTCGCCGGCGTTCTGGGCCTAATGGGCTGGGCCACCTCGCGCGGCCTGCTGCCCCGCACCCGCCCCATCGTCTCCGGCGACGTCATGATCGACTAGCTCTTTTGACAGCTTGA
>PMHC01000109.1:10132-21461 GCA_003156495.1 Acidobacteriaceae bacterium | reverse complement strand
ATGTCGGCCTCGACCGGCGGCCGCACAACGCCGAGCGAAACCGCCTCGGCAATCGAGACGATCAGTAGCGCGCCCTTGGCGTGCGCAATGGCGGCAATCGCCGGAATGTCTTCGATAACGCCGAAGAAATTCGGGCTCTGCACCAGCACCGCCGCAGTCTCTTTAGTCACGGCGGCTTCAAGCGCCGTGAGGTCAATGCGTCCGGTTTCGCCCTCGTAGCCGACGGTCTCGATCGGCATCTGGCGAAAGTGCAAGTAGGTGGCGAGCGTCTCGCGGTATTCGGGATGGACGGCGGCGGCGACGACGGCCTTTTCGCGGCCGGTCGCGCGCATGGCCATCAGCACGGCTTCAGTAGCGGCGGTAGCGCCGTCGTACATGCTGGCGTTGGCCANNTGCCGGTCAGCTCGGCGATCATGGTTTGGAATTCGAAGATCGCCTGCAGCGTACCCTGCGCCAGCTCGGCCTGATAGGGCGTGTAGCTGGTCAAAAATTCGCCGCGCTGGATGAGCGCGTCAATAACGACGGGCCGGTAGTGGCGATAAGCTCCCGCGCCCAAAAAGCTGGCGTAATCGGTGGCGTTCTTTTCCCCGGCGGCGCGAAAGCTTTCGACAATCTCGCTTTCGGCCTGCGCGCGCGGCAAGTCGAGCTCGCGGTTGAGACGGTGCTCGGGGGGAATCGAGGCAAAAAGCTCGTCGATCGATTTTGCGCCGATCGCCTCGAGCATCTGCCGGCGTTCGGCATCGGATTTAGGTAGATAACGCATCTTTTAGCTTTTAGCTCCTAGCTTCCAGCTTTTAGCCAGATATAGGTAAAACAGGCGAAGGCGCATTGCCCGCGGCGATCTAAATAAACACGAATGCGCTTTCAGCATCAACCGACGAGCTAGAAGCTAAGAGCTAAAAGCTGACGGCTGTTTTTCTAATTTTCCGTTTCTTCGGCGACGAGCTTCTCGTAGGCCGCGGCGTCGAGCAACTCGTCGAGTTCGGTCGGATCGGAGAGCTCGACCTTGATGATCCATGTGCCGTGCGGATCTTCATTGAGCTTGTCGGGTGCGCTCTTCAGCTCTTCATTGACCGCTGTCACACGGCCGGAAACCGGCGAGTAGAGATCACTGACGGCCTTTACGCTTTCGACCGAACCGAAGGTCGAGCCGGCCGCGATGGTGTTGCCCACCTTCGGCGTATCAACGTAAACAATGTCGCCCAGCGAGTTCTGCGCGTAGTCGGTAATGCCGATTGTGCCAATCGTACCGTCGACCGAAATCCATTCATGTTCACCGGTATAGCGGTAATTCGTGGGATAAGGCATGGCGGGTCTGCTCCTTCAACAGACATCGAAACTCCAGTCTAAGACGCCGGGCGTGCATACGCGATGAGGAAAAGAGCGAAAGACAGGGAACAGGGATCGGAAAAGCAGAAAACAGGGAACAGATTGAAAGCTACGACCGAAGCTGGCCTTTCAATCCGCGCTTTTTGGCCTTCGTTTGCCGGTCTCTGGTTTTTCTATTCCCTCTTCCCCGCCTTTCCCGCTTTTTCCGCTTCGGCCAGCCAACCGCGGCGCAGCTTTTGCTCGGGAATGCTCGACAGGTACGGCTTGATGTCCAGTACAGGAGTCGCGTCCAGCATATCCAGGCCAGCGACGCGCAGCCGCGCGCCATCGCGTCCCAACAGCTCAACGACCGTCAGCCCGATCGGGTTCGGCCGTCGCGGTGCGTGCGTTGAAAAGAGCCCGTGGGCGCGGCTTTTGTCAGTAGGCGGACGAACGCTCAAATCGAAGCCCACAGCGCGATCGAACTCCCAGATCACATAGAGATGCGAGAAGCCTTCGATGTCTGCCAGGCCGGGCGCGAACTCGGCCAGTAGCTCGATTTCTCCCACGGCCTCATGTTTGGCGCCAAGACCTTTGGGAATGTCGGCGGGGTCGCGGTAGGAGCTGTGAATGAATCCGATTGGCTGCGCGTTAAACATGGTGGATGCTCCTTTGCGATTTTATCGGATGCGCCAGAACGGAAATGGCAACGGAAATGGCAGTGACAAAGCCGGCAGCCTGGACGCCGAGGTAACAATCGGAGGATAGCTACGGGAACACTTCAGTCACCGGCGGTGTCTAAGGTAATAGGTGCGTGAGTCGAAATTGGTTTTCACGCGCACGGGAATGGGCAATGGTTTCGGGGTTGAACTTTAAAGAACTCCGGGCATTGCAGAACCGTTGAGGCGATGCATTGTTTTCAGGCACTTCGGCGCACCGTGATACGGGACATATGCAAGGATCGTTGAAGTGCGGTAACGTGGGAGGGTACGGACTTGCAGGCGGACCTCACCATGGGCAATTTAGCCAGCGCAATGGCGCTTCAATCGGAAGAGACGGCACTGGTAGAACAACTACGGGCCGGCTCGGAAGATGCCTTTGCCTGGTTGATCGCGCGCTATCATCAGCCGATCTACTCGCTGTTGGCGCGCACTGTACGCGAGCAGGCCGACGCGGCCGATCTAACGCAGGAAGTTTTTGTCAAGGTCTTCCGCGGCATCGGCGGCTTTCACGGCCAAGCCTCGTTACGCACCTGGATTTATCGCATCGCGCTGCGTGAAGCCTCGAATCAGCGGCGTTGGTGGATGCGGCACCGGCAGCAGGAAGTCGCCATTGAGCAGGAGATCGGCACGGAAGACAACGGGCGTCCGGTACTGCTGGGCGAAACGTTGGCCGATCCGGCCGATTCACCCTACGATGAGGCGGCTCGCGACGAGGATCGCGAACGCGTGGAGTGGGCGCTTAGCCAAGTGCCTGAACCCTACCGCACCACGCTGGTCTTGCGCGACATCGATGGTTTTGCTTACGAAGAGGTAGCTACAGTGCTGGGCGTGAATCTGGGGACCGTGAAATCGCGGCTGGTACGCGGGCGCGCCTGTTTAAAGGCGTTGCTCTCGGCGCCTATGCCGGGGTCCAAACCCAACAAAGCGCTGGCAGGGATCGAACTTTCCCTGGGAGAGGAGGCGCGATGAAGGTTTGCAATCGTATCCAGGGAAGGCTGACGGAATATCTCGATGACCGGCTGGATGGCCGCCAGATGCAGGCCATCTCGGCACATCTGCGCGACTGCCGCGAATGCGCCCGCGAGTGGCGGACGTTGCGCGAATTGCGAAACTCTCTGACGAATTTGGAGCCTGTGCCCGAGCCCGCCGATCTGGCTTTACGCATCCGCGTCGCGGTTAGCCGCGAGCGCGCACGCAGCCACCGCAGCCCCTTCGCCGCATGGTCGCTGGCGTGGAAAAACTCGGTGGGACCGTTTCTGCTTCAGGCCAGCGCCGGACTGGCCAGCGCCGTATTGCTATTGGGCACGATGATCGTGCTGGTTTCAATGTTTACCCAGCCGGAAACCGCCCAGGCCACGCCGGACGAGCCGCTGGGCGCGGCCACCGCGCCGCGGCTGCTTTATTTTTCCAATGCGCCGGGCAACAACCCGATGGCTCAGGTCTCCGGCCCGATCGTCGTCGAGGCCTACGTCAATCGTCAGGGCCAGGTTTACGACTTCCGCATCGTTTCCGGCCCCGCCGACGCCGCAACGCGCTCCCAGGTGGAAAGCCTGCTGTTGTTCAGCCGCTTCGAGCCGGCCCGCATCTTCGGCCAGCCGGTGCGCGGCCTGGCTGTGCTCTCGTTTTCCGGCGTCAACGTGCGCGGGTGAGAAAAGCAGCTTCTAGCCTTTAGCTGATAGCTGATAGCTGATAGCCGTCAGCTATCAGCTATCAGCTCGATCGCGGCAGAAACTGGTCTACGCTATAAAAACGAGCTGAGAGCTAGAAGCTAGAAGCTGCCGTTTGACCCCCACACCCCCTATCACTAGACTTGCAGGCAGGGTTACCTCATGACGCTGCGTGCATTCCGCCACACCTCTCTGTCGATGGCCGCCGGGTTGTTCATCCTGGCCGGCCTAGCGCCTGCCTTTGCGCCGGCGCAAGCCTCCAGTTCCTCGGCCGCGCAGGTATTCGCGCGAGAAAAAGCGCCGTCGCTGATCGATCCGGCCGGCCCCACAATTTCGCTCATCAGCTCCGAGCCGGTCTTCGTGATGGCGGCGGCGCTGAATGCCTGCGGCTACGACGAAGGGCTCGGCAACAGCGAGCCGGTGCGCCAGCACATTCGCGAAGAGATGAACAAAACCTTCGCGCAGAGCGAAGAAGCGCGCGCCAAGCGCGACACCGTCTGCCTCTATATTGCCCAGCACCGCATGACCGGCACATCGCGCGACATTGCGCAGTACATCTCTCTGTCGCTTTACCTGACGCCGCCGCCGGAACTGGAGGTCACCGCCGATTTGACCGAGATGCCGCCCGACTCGACGCAGGTGGTCGAGATTCTGCCCGCGCTGCGCGCCTTCGCCGCCGCCGTCGATCTGCATGGAATCTGGCTCACCATCCACCCCACCTACGACGAGGTGAGCGACAAGCTGCACGATCCGCTCTCGCAGATGATCGTCAACGCCAACCTCTACTTGAAGGTGCCGGCATCGACTTACAACGGCAGCCGGTTCATCGTCATCGTCGAGCCGCTGCTTTCGCCCGGCATCGTCAACGCCCGCATCTACGGCACCGACTACATCGTGGTCGTCTCGCCCAGCCAGGGCGCGATCCGCATGAACGACGTGCGCCACACCTACTTGCACTACATCATCGATCCGCTGCTCTACGCCCGCTCCAACGCTCTGGCGCGCGAACAGCCCCTCCTCAAAGAAGTGCGCGAAGCGCCGCTGGATTTCCGCTACCACTCCGACACCGTGGCGTTGACCGTCGAGTGTCTCATCAAGGCCATCGAAGCGCGCACCATGGATACCGGCATCGCCCTGTACAAGATTCCGGTGGGCATCGACCGCTCGCAATTGCCGCGCTACGAGCACGAGCGCCAGGTCAGCCAGCAGAAGATCGACGCCGCCAAGTGGGCCGCGGTACAGCACGACATGCGCCAGGGCTTCATACTCACGCAATATTTCTACGAGCAGATGCTTTTGTTTGAAAAAGACCCGGCCGGCCTGACCGACACCATCGGCGAAATGGTCTACAGCATGGATATCGAGCAGCAGCAGCATCGCGCCCGGCAGCTCGAGTTCGACAAAGAGGCCGACGACGACGTTCTGCAGCGGGCCAAACCCCGGCAGTTAACCGGCATCGAGCTGGCCGAGGCCAAGCTGGCCTCCGGCGACACGGCCACCGCCGCCGCAATGGCGCAAAAGGCCCTCGCCAGCCAGACCGACACCATCGCATCGACGGCCGAGGCCGCCCACGCCCACTTCATCCTCGCCCGCGTCGATCTGTTAACCGTCCATCCCGATCTGGCGATGGAAGAGTTCCAAAAGACACTGGCCACCAGCAAGGAGCAGCGACTCTTGGCCTGGTCGCACATCTACCTGGGCCGTATGCTTGACTTGGAGTGCAAGCGCGAGGAGGCCGTGGCCGAGTACAAGGCTGCGCTCGAGGCGCGCGACGGCCAGCTCGACACCCGTTTGGCCGCCGAGCGCGGCGTCAAGGCCGCCTACGTTCAGCGGGGCCACGAACACGCCTGCGAAGAAGAGGCTGACGACGACAGCGAGCCGAAGGCGCAACAGCCAGGGGAGGCGGCCGCGCCAGCGCAAAATGGGACGGTTAAGCCGCGGTAAAGTAAAAAAACGGCCGTCGTTCCCAAAACAGGGATTGGAGCTACAGCGCCCACGCGTCGTAGCTCCTTTACATCAAATTGATTTTAAATATCTTGCGCATTTGCCCCCCGCAAATGAATCCGGGACCGGAACGCAATGAAGCTCCGTCCTCGTCTCTCGTAAAACGAAATGAAGCCTGAAAGGCGCAAAGTGCGTCAAAATAGAGAGTCAGAAGACAATACTGGCGGGTTGCGCGTGAAAACGGAGATCAAAGAGCTGGAGAGTGCACTGGAACACACTTTTTCCGACCCCGGTCTGCTCATTCGGGCGCTTACCCATCGCTCGCTGGCTCACCAGCTTGCCCAAAAGAACGGCGGCAATGAAGCGCCAAACGTTGGCGACAACGAGCGGCTGGAGTTTTTAGGCGATGCGGTTCTGGGGCTGGTGGTGGCCGCAGAGCTGTTTGTCGCCCATCCCGAATGGCACGAGGGCGAGCTGACGCGCGTCCGTTCCGGGTTAGTGAGCAGACTGCACATGGCGCAGGTGGCCGAGGCGGTCGGGCTGGGCAAATATCTGCGTCTGAGCAGCGGCGAAGAACACAGCGGGCTGCGGCGCAAAAGCACGGTGCTATCCAATACCATGGAAGCGGTAATGGGCGCGCTCTTTCTCGATGGCGGCCTGGAACCGGTGCGGGGGTTTGTGCAGAACCTAGTGATGGGCAAGGCCGCCGATGAGCTGGCCTCCGAACTGCGCACCGGAGCGGCGATGGGCAACTACAAATCCGCGCTGCAGGAGCGGCTGCAGGCCGCGCATGCCGGCACGCCCCTCTACCGATTGAAGAGCGAGAGTGGCCCCGACCACCACAAGCGTTTTCTGGTCGAGGTACGGCTAAAAACCGATTCCGAGCGGAAAGGTGAACCGCTGGCCCGAGGCATGGGACGCACCAAAAAACACGCCGAGCAAGACGCCGCGCGCTGCGCGCTGGAGCGCATGGACGCCGAGGCCGCAGGTGATTCCGCTCTGGAATCTGGCCTCGATTCTGGCCTTGATTCCAGCCTTGAGGCCGAGAAGGAGAGGCCGGCGGCGCAATGAGCACATCGCTCCCCACACCGTTGCCGGCCCCGCAGGCCTTTCGCTTGCGCTTGCCGGCGCTGCCGCAGGCTTTGGCTTCGCTGCTGCAAACCATCGTGGTGGCGCTGTTCATACTCTGCTTCGTCGTGCAGCCTTTCCTGATCCCCTCCGAAAGCATGGAGCGCACGCTGCTGGTCGGCGATTTTCTGCTCTTCAACAAACAGGTCTACGGCCCGGCCGATCGCTTAAGCTCCTGCCTGCTGCCCTACCGCGAGGTTCTTCGCGGCGACATTGTCGTCTTCCACCACCCGCAGCCTTCCATGCTGATCAAGCGCGTGGTGGGCCTGCCCGGCGACCGGTTGCGCATCGCCGGCGGCCAGGTCTACATCAATGGGCTTCCGCTCCGCGAGCCCTACGCCGCCTTCGAACCCGCCCCCGCCAACCTAGACCGCGACAACTTTCCGGCCAAGGTCTACTCCGACCCGGAGATCGATCCCGACTGGTGGCGGCAGATGCAGTACCTCACCCGTCAGGGCGAGCTGACGGTGCCCGCCGGCGAGTATTTCGTAATGGGCGACAACCGCAATCACAGCAAAGACTCACGTTTTTGGGGCTTCGTTCCCCGCCAGGCGATCGTCGCCCGCCCGCTGGTGATCTACTTCTCACTGGCGCGGCCCTCCTCCACCGATCCGTTGGCCTCCAGCGAAGTAGCGGCGCAGCAGGCCGCAAATGATAGACTCGGACACGAACAGGAACTCGCGACCCGGCTCAAGGGCTTCGCCCGCTGGCGGCGCATCTTCCACGTAGTGCATTAATTTCAAGCTTTCACCAGGTTGAGCAATACGATTACGCAGCGAGCGACAAAGAGAATGGCAAAGAAAAACAAGCGAGCGGCTAAAGAACTCGCCGAAAATCCCCCGGAAGCACTTCCCAAAGCCGTCACGGCCGAGGAAACGCCCTTTGAATCGCTGGCCGGCATCTGCGCGGTGCTGGTCGTCGGCCTGTTCATTCTCACTTTTCTGGCGCAGAACTTCGTCATTCCCTCCGGCTCGATGGAAAAGACCCTGCTGGTGGGCGATCACCTGATCGTCGATCGCATCACTCTGGCCCCGCCAACCAAGTGGATGCCCCTGGCTCACTATCGCGAACCGCGCCGCGGCGACATTCTCGTCTTTCTCAAGCCCGTCGCCGAACCCGATCTGGATGCCGACGGCAAGCCGCAATACTTTATCCTGGTCAAGCGCCTGGTCGGCCTTCCCGGCGACCACATCCATCTGCACAACGGCATTGTCATCATCAACGGCGTGGCCCAGGCCCAGCCGCACGCCCAGCCCACCACGCCGGAAAATTATCAGACCTTTCTCGACGAGTTCCCTTCCATGCCGCCGCCCAATATCGCGCAGGTTCCCGACAGTTGGTCCAGCGTCGAGTTTCCCAAAGACGTGGTCAACGGCGATCTGGTCGTTCCCCAGGGCATGTACTTCATGATGGGCGACAATCGCCACGACAGCCTTGATTCGCGCTATTGGGGTTTTGTGCCCCGGCAGAACATCGTCGGCCGCCCGCTGCTCAACTACTGGTCCTTCAACACACCGAACGACATCTACGAACAGACCGGCATAGGCTCACGCGTAGCCTGGATGGGCCACATCGCCCTGCACTTCTTTACCGAAACCCGCTGGAGCCGCACGCTGCATCTGACACGGTGATAAAGCAGCCTCTAGCCTCTAGCTCTCAGCTTTCAGCTTGGCCGTGGCAATATAGGCTCTGCTTGAAGGCGTAAGCAGGGATGCTGCGGAGAGCCTGGACTTCATTCCCGAGTTGAAGCACATTAGCTGACGGCTGAGAGCTGATAGCTGATGGCTGAAAGCTGCTCTCCCCTTCCAGCGGTTAGAATGGACGCTGGAAGATCCATGACCGATACGGCCCCAAAAAGCAAAGTGAAAATGCGCCGGCGCTGGCAACTCGTGCTGGGGGTTGTCACACTCCTGGTGCTGGTGCTGGTTGTGCCGCCGTTTGTCAGCATCAGTCACTACAAAAGCCAGATCACGCAACTGGTCTCCCGGTCGCTGAACCGGCCGGTGAAGCTGTCTTCAGTGAAGGCGCGGCTGCTGCCCTGGCCCGGCTTCGTGCTCTACGACCTGAGCGTCGCCGAAGACCCGGCTTACGGCTCCGAGCCCGTTCTGTACGCCAGTAAAGTCATCACCTCCATCCGCCTGCTTTCGCTTTGGCGCGGCCATCTGGAAATCGGCAAGATCAGCGTCGATGAGGCCAGCCTGAACGTGGTGCGCTCCACGCCCGGCCACTGGAACCTCGATCCGCTCTTCCGCTCTGCCGCCGCCTCGCAAACCGGCTCGGCCCAGGGCGCTGTGCCCAAGCTGCCCTATATGGTGGCCACCAACTCCCGCATTAACTTTAAAGACGGCTCCGAAAAGCTGCCCTTCTCTCTGCTCAACACCGACTTCTCGCTCTGGCAGCAGAACTCCGGCGAGTGGCGCATTCGCCTGCGCGGCCAGCCAGCGCGCACCGACGTCAGCCTCTTTCAGGAAGAAACCGGCGTGGTGCGCCTTGAAGGCAGCATTCATCGCGCCGCCACGCTGCATCAAATGCCGATCCAGCTCGACGTCGATTGGCGCGAGGCGCAGTTGGGCCAGCTTTCGCGGCTCATCACCGGCTCCGATCCCGGCTGGCGCGGCGATTTGACTGGCAATTTTCACTTTGAGGGCACGGCCGAATCCGCGCAGCTTCGCCTGCGTTTGCGCGCCGTCGGCGTGCATCGCGCCGAGTTCGTACCCGCCGAACCGCTCGACTTCGATGCCAACTGCGCGCTGGTCTACCACTACGCCCGGCGCAGCATGGAAAATCTCTCCTGCGACTCGCCGCTGGGCGGCGGCCACATCCACTTTGCCGGCGACAAGCTCGGCGCCAACGCCGCGCCGCACCTGACCGCCGACCTGAGCCGCATTCCCGTCGCCGCCGGCCTCGACCTGTTGCGCACGCTGCGCAGCGGCATCGATCCCGGTCTGGTGGCCAAAGGCGCCATCAGCGGCGAACTCGTTTACGACGATGCGGCCGCCCGCGCCGAAGCGGAAAATCTCGCCAAACCCGGCAAAAAGACGGCTAAATCCGCCGCCGCGCCGCCCAATCCACTAACCGGCGAGCTGACCGTTACCGACTTTTCTTTGAGCGGCGGCCCGCTCAGCCAGCCTATTCAGGTCGCCAAGATCGTTTTTGCTCCCTCCGCGGTTCAGCCGGAAGCGCCTCGCGCCCTGGCCGGAGAGCTTTCCATCCCCGCCGGCGGCACCGCTCCCCTGGCCGTGGCCGTGAGCCTTTCGCGCGCCGGCTACCAAGTTGCCCTGCATGGGCAAGCCAGCTTCGCCCGCACTCGCGAGTTCGCGCATGCCGCCGGAGTCTCACAAGCCGCCGTACTCGACGCCTTCGCCGGCGATCCGCTCACGCTCGATCTGGTAGCCGCCGGTCCCTGGCTGCCGCCGGCCGAAATCCTTCCGCCCAGCGCGCCTGTGCCAGCTCAAACAAGCGCTCCGGCAGTTGCGGCGCGCGCGCTGCAAAACGGCGTGGTTGCTTCGCCGCCAGCCGCCGACGCCCTCACCGGAACCGTGACCCTGCGCAACGCCAACTGGAAGAGCAGCCATCTGGCCAGCACCGTCGCCATCGAGCAGGGCACGCTGCATCTGGAGCCAGACAGTCTGCACTGGGATTCGGTCGCCTTCTCCTACGGCCCGCTCAAGGGAAGCGCCGGCTTGGTCTTGCCGCTGAACTGCCCGGCCGACCAGCACGAATCGCAGGCCTGCGCGCCTCAATTCCAGCTCCATTTTGCCTCGCTCGACCTCGCGGCGCTGCAAACCTCGCTGCTTGGCGCGCAGAAAAAAGGCACGCTGCTCTCTTCGCTTATCGACCGATTCCACCCGGCCTCGTCGCCGCTCTGGCCGCGGCTCGACGGAAGAGTTTCAGCCGACTCGCTAGAGATGGGCCCAGTTACGCTTCGCGGCTTTTCGGCCGCCGTGCGTGTAACCCCCACTGGCGCGGAGATTTCCAGCCTCGACGCCGGCCTGCTGGGCGGTGCGGTGCATCTTTCTGGAACTCTCGACCGGCCCGCTACCGATCGCGACCTTCCCACCTACGTCTTCCAAGGCCAGTTTCAAAAGCTGAGCCCCACGGCTCTTGGCCAGTTGCTCGGCCTGCGCTGGAGCGGCAGCCCGCTGAACGGTTACGGCAAAATCGCCCTGGCTGGCTACTCGGGCCACGATCTGGCCACCTCGGCCAAGGGCGCGCTGCACATTGAGAGCGGTCGCGGAGCCATCTCCGCCGCCAAAACCAGCCGGCTTCCCGCCGCGCTGGCTCACTTCAACCGCTTTTCGGCCGACGCCGCCATTGCGGACGGCAATCTCCAGCTAGGTCAGAATCAGATCGGCTCCGGATTGCACAAGCAGTCAATCGCCGCCGCCGTCACCCTCACCAATCCGCCGAAGCTCTCCTTCCCCGAGCCGAAAGAGACGCACACGGCCAGCCATTAGAGCAAATCTCTTGTAGGTGTAGAGAGGCTTTGAAGGGGCACGGCTTTACAGGCTGCGGAAAAACTCTTATTCCGGAAAAGCCTTGAAGGGGCACGGCTTCAGC
>PMHC01000109.1:0-10108 GCA_003156495.1 Acidobacteriaceae bacterium | reverse complement strand
ATTTCTCCCTCTATACCATCAGACGATTTGCTCTAAGCTGATTCCGCGTGGCCTGTTTCTCGAAACCCACTCTCGCCGCGCGGCAAGGATGGGTTTCGCGAGGGGTATGAGGTTTATCCACTTATTCATGCACAGAAAAATAAGTAAGCCAATCGATTGATTTCAAATTCGATCGAGCGATTCGAAACCGTAGAAAAATCCCAAGAAAAGGCGATTTTAAGCCGTTTTCCAGTGACGAAGCAGGTGCGCGCCATAGTTTACCTAATTATTCTAAATAAAAAATATATACAGATAATAAACGACATATTCGCAATCCATGAAAAGCTGTATTATGCTCATTATTTAAAATAACAATATAAACACGATATATTTAGACATGGCATCGACCGGGGCAGCCTGGTACAGGCGGTGCTGATTCCGCTTGGAAATTCAGCGAAACCGGCGGCTAGCAGGATTCTCTGTCGGCGACTTGCTCGTCGGCGCGCGGAAGGCGGAGGGTAAAATCGGTACTCCGAAAGAGGGTTTTGAGCAGGACCATGGCGGCTGCGCCGCGCAGCCGGGCCGCGTCTCCGTCTACAGCCGCGGCCACGCGCGGCGTTTGCGGTGTAAACGACCTGGCGATCAACTGGCTTTCGAGCACCGGCCGGATGCGGGGCCACAGAGCGGTGCAATCGCCCACAACGATGATGGCCTCCGGCGCCAGCCCGGCGGCCAGCGTGGCCAAGCCGCGTGCCAGATAAACCGACATTCTGTCGATGGCGCGCAGGGCCCGCAAGTCGCCGGCTTGGGCCAACTCGATCAGTTCCTGAAAAGAAGCCAGTTCGCTCTCCGGGGCCAGCTCGTGGTAGTAGCGCAACCCGGCGCGGTTAGAGGCGAAGGTCTCCCAGCAGCCGGTATTGCCGCAGCCGCAGACGGGCGCATCGGCTGATACAGGCTCCAGGGCCATGTGGCCGAACTCGCCGGCCATGCCGTCGCGGCCGCGCGCCACGCGCCCGTCGATCAACAGACCCGCGCCGATGCCCTCGGAGACGGAAACCACCAGCATGTTGGCAACGTCGCTGAAGTTGCCGAACCAGCGCTCGGAAAACAGGCAGGCGTTGGCGGCGTTATCCATCTCGATCAACATCTCGAGCTCGCGGCTCAACTCGGCGTAAAGATCGATCTGGTTCCAGGGGACGTTGGGTGAAAACAGCAGACGGTGTGTTTTCTGCTCGACGCGGCCCGAGACGCTGACGCCCAGGCCATGAAAGAGGCGATCGCCGTGAGCGGTGCGCAGCTTGCGGGCCACCTGGGCGATCCGCGCGATCGCAGTTTTGGCCTCGTCGGCCGAGGAGCCGGCGTGCAGATCGTAGGCGACCAGCTCGCGGCCGAGCAGCTTGCCGTTGATGTCGACCGCGGCGAGATTGGCTCTTCCCGGGCGCAGATCGATGGCCAGGGCCGCGTGCCGGTCATTGAGCACCACAAAAGTCGGCCTGCGGCCGCGAGGCAACCGGCCCAGTTCGCCGGGCAACACCCAGTCCTCGTCGATCAACTGGCCAATGATGACCGAAACCGTGCTCGGTTGCAGCCCGGTCAATCGCGCCAGATCCGCCCGGCTGACCGGCTGATGCAGATGAATCGTACGCAGCAGAATATCGCGATTAATTTCGCGCGCGGTCTCGCTGGAAGCGATGGCGCGGCGGGGACGGGCTGGTTTGTTGGCGGTAGACATTTTTCTGGCTCTTATCGTAAAGCGGCGCTTCGGTTACTTAGCCACAGCAGGATTATTTATAGGTAGTGCTTAACCATCAATATATCCGAGGCGGCCTGCCGACCATGGCGGCTTGGCGCGTTGGCTTCAATTCCAGTCCATAAAAGATGCGGCAGCCCCGGGGAGGAGCTGCCGCATTTAGCCAGTTGAGGAGGGGCTAAAAGTTAAAGCGGCCGCCAAACTGCAGCGAGCGCGAATTGCCGAAGCTGGTAATCATACCGAAGGTGCCGTAGTTGCCGGCCGCTACGTTTGCTGTAGAAGGCACGGTGGTGTTGGGATTGTTCAACAGCGCGTGGTTGAAGAGGTTGAAGGCCTCGAAGCGGAACTGGAATTCGCTTCCACGATAAATATGGAAGGAACGGAAAGCGCTGGCGTTGAATGCTGACTGTCCCGATCCACGGAACTGATTGCGATGAGTGTTGGGCCAGACCGGCGAAGCATTGCCGGGATTGGCAGTGGTGCTGGCCGTCGGCTCGGTTGGGTTGGCGAAGGCGGAGGGATCGAACCACGGCTTGCCGCCGGAGACGGCCGTATTGCCGAAGGTGCGGTTATGACCGCTTTTTTGCTTATATGAGGAGACCAGTTCTCCATAAAGCGTGCTGCCGCTCGCATTAAGGGTATTGCTGTTGGCACTTATCGCAAATGGTGTGCCGCTCATGTGGCTGAACTGGCCGTTGATCGAGAAACCACCGAAGACGACCTCGGAGAAGCCGTGATTGGCCCAGCGCTGTTCATGGCCGAAGGGCAGCGCATAAATGCCCCAGACCTGAAGATTCTGCCTGGAGTCAAAACTGGCCGTGGCGCGGTTCATTTTGTAGTAGGCGGGATAGTTAAAGGCCGTACCACCCGCTCCCGTGCCTGCGCCGTTGTCTTCGTAGTTGAAGGCATGAGACCAGGTATAAACCACGCCCATCGAGGCGTTTTTGCCGGCATTGCGCGTCAACTGCGCCTGCATGCCGTTGTAATTTGAACTGAAGATAGGCCCGTTCATGGTAATGCCGCCGGTGTTGTAACAGGCCGTCCACGAGCTGGTGCAATTTACCCAGTTGATGGTCTGGTTGATGTTGAAGTTGCAGGCGCCGCTCAAGCCGGTAAGCGCGGTGTTGTATTGTCCGTTGGGCATGCAGGGCGTGGCCGAGCTGGGCAGTGGCGCCGCGTTGAACGGGCTGACGCCGGCCTGTTGGCGAACAAAGTGATTGCCCACGTAGCCGAGGTTGGCGACAAACTGCCGGCCCAGATCGCGCTGTACGAAGAGGTTCCAGCTTTCGATGTATCCGCGGCGAAATTTCATCCAGGTGCTGTTGGTCGATCCGGAAACCGGCAGGGAGGTGAAGCCGCTGGAGTAATTGGGTACCGTCTGTATGGGAATGCCGTAGGTGAGCGGCATGGGAACATTGCCGTTGGCTGTGTCGATGGCGATAGCGCCGACGGCGGAGCTGGTGTAATTCGAAGCCAGATCTTCCGGGTAAGCGTCGCGCAGATAGCGCAGGCTGTCGGGGTCGGAGGTAAGTCCGGCGCCGGTGCGGATGACGGTTTTGTCATTCAAGCGGAAGGCAATACCGAGGCGCGGGGCCACAAAGCCGTGTCCCATATCGAGACCGGCGTTCTTGGGGTTGCCGTTCACGTCGCCCACCTCGACGTTGGACGATTGCGGCAGGGCGGGATTGAGGATGAACACGCCGGTGTGGTCGCGATACGGAGCCGGATATATCTCGTAGCGAATGCCATAGGTGAGAGTGAGTTTCTGGGTAATGTTCCACTGGTCTTGGGCATAGAGGCCAAACTCAGTCCAGCGCAGAGAGTTGGGATTGTTGATCTGCGACGCCTTGGCGACGGCCGGTCCGGCGCCGTACTGGTTGGGAAGGCCCAACAGATAATCCCCCAGCGCGTTGTAGGCGGTATAGCCGCACGAAGCGGTGGAGGCCGAGGCGGTGACGCCGCAGCTCATGTTGCCCTGGAAGGCGAAACCGCCGCGCGGATTGTTGATATAGCTGCCGCTGGTGGGCTGAAAGTGGTTGAGGTCGAAGTGGTAGTAGGTGAAGCCGTACTTCATCGAGTGCTTGCTTTTGACCCAGCTCAGGTTGACGTCGCCGGTAAACTGATTGTCGCGGAACAGGAAGGGGTTGCCGCCATTGGCGTTGCCCAGCGAGGAGAAGCCATTGCTCACGCCGCCGCTGCCGGAGAGCGTGCCGATGGCAAAGTAGGGCTGGCCCATATAGTTCGCGCCCGTGCCGTTGGTTCCCGGAATGCCCAGCGTGCTGAGTCCATAATCGCCGTCGGCAATGTCAATGGAGGATTGCGCGCCTGAGACTTGGCGGGTGTAGCCGAAGTCGGCGTCAACCACCACGCTGGAGGTGAAAACATGGCTCATGCCCAGGCCTACGTTCTGAATGCGACCACTGGCGGCGCCCGGCTGACCGCCGTCAAAGGTGCCGCCGCCGGCCGCGCCCAGCGTTTGCGGATCAGTGACCGAAAATGGTTCGATACTGTATTTGCCAAAGATCTGCGTGTTATCGCTGGGGATGTAGGTAATCTTGGAATCCGACGTGTTGCGGTTATAGGAGTAGGTGGCGGCGCCGAAATAATCGTTGGCCATGCCGCTCGAAAGCAGCGCGGCGCTGGGCGTGCCAATCGACGAAGCAATCGTGCTCAGGTTGGCGATCATGGTTTTGGACGCCGAAGAGAGTCGGCCGGCGGGAATGGTATTGACGTTGCTGCCGGTCTCGCCATACTCGTTGGTGAAGCTGGGCCGGCAGGCGTAGTTCAAATAGCCGCTGGTGTAGGCCAGCGTCGGGCAAAGCTTGGTGTTGATGGTGCCGATCCAACTGCTGGAGGCCACCGTCGGCGCCGGATCGTACAGGGTGGCGTAAGAGGTCGCCTCAGAGAAGTTGCCGCCGATCATGTTGCTGTCGGGAACGGTCTGGTATCCGCTGATGTGCTGGCGGCGCGTGGTGCGCTCAAAATTCTGGAAGAAGAAGAGCTTTTTTCTCCCCGTCAGCAGCCTGGGCAGATAGACCGGGCCGCCGATGTTGAAGCCATATTCGTTGAAGAGGTTTTTAGGCAGACTGGGCGTGGCGGAATAAGTGGTTGTATAAGAGCGCGCGCTCAAGGCCGCGTCCTGATAATATTCCCATGCGCTGCCGTGCAAGTCGCGGGTTCCGCTCTTGGTGGTGACCTTGATTGAAGCGCCGCCGGCCTGTCCCTGCTCGGCGTTGAAGTCGTTGGTGGTTACGCCGACGTTTTCAATCGAGTCGGCCGGCGGAACGTAGGCGATCAGGTAAGGCAGCCAGCCGTAGTAGTTCACCGCGCCGTCAATACGCGTGGTGTTGCCGTTGTAGCTGGTGCCGTTGACGTTGACCGACATGGCGCGCGAGGGATTCGAGGCGGTCGAGTTCTTTTCCGTTACCGCCGCCGCGCCGGGAATGATCGAGTAGAGTGCCTGATAGCTGCGGCCCGCCGTGGAGCTGATCGGCAACTGGCTAAGCTGCGTCTGGCTGATTTCGTGGTTGACTTCGGCGGTTTCGGTCTGCAATTCGGCCGGCGCTTCGGTCACGGTGATTTGCGTCGAAACCGTCGCCGGTTGCAGGGCCACATCCACGCGCACCTGGCGGTTGGGCTCGATCTGGATGCCCGTCTGCGTGAATCCGGCAAAGCTGCCCGTTTTCACCACCGTAAGCGTATATTGCCCCGGCAAAACGTTGAGGATGCCGTAGGCGCCGACGCCGTTGGCCTGCACGCTGCGTACCGCGCCCGTGCCTTGCTCGGCAATCGATACCGTGACATTGGGAATGACTGCGCCGGTCTTGTCGGTCACCGTTCCGGTGATGGAGCCGTACAGAACCTGCGCACGCAAGGCGGTAGTGGTAAAGCATATCGCCAGAAACGCGATCGCCATTGCCAGAGTTTGTACCGCGCGGAGTCTGCTCCGCGAGTTGCACATTGGCCTACCTGACATATCTACCTCCAGAAAACGTGTTGAAGTTGCTATCGGCGCTGCGGAATTTCCATGCGGCAACGCCCTTCAGCTCTCTGAGGCCAACAGAAACTACCGCATAACGATTGGATACGTACGGCTGCGCACTTTTGTTTGCGACGCGAACTATATTGGCTTTCGTTGCGTATTGTCAAGCTAAAAAAACGATTGATTATCTAGAAAAAACGATTCACCAAATTACGGCAAGGCGTCTTAATATAGCCATCGAATATAAATGTATTATTTTGTTTTATTTAGTATAGAATTTACCCTTGAGCTTCAAAACCTCGCCTATCAAAAAATACTTGCGCATTTTGTTTGCAACGCGCAGTTATTTTTTTATTGAGCGCAAACGCCTTTCCCGATGAGAGCGCTTCACTCAGATGCTGAATCCCCAATCATTGCCGCTTTTCGGCCCCTGAGGGGTGGGGTATACCTATGCCAGCGTTACACTTTCGTTGGGAGATTCCGATGCATTTTCATGCAGCCTTGCGCGGCTTTATTCTTGGTTTATTTGGTTTTTTGTTTCTGTTAACGCCTTTGGCGGCGCAGAGCGCGGCAGCGCCGCACGATGCCGAGCTGCAATTCGTGCTTGTGCTCAGTCGCCACGGCATACGTTCGCCGCTGGGCAATCCGGAGTTCCACAACAAATACTCGGCCGCGCCCTGGCCAACCTGGAACGTGGCGCCCGGCATTTTGACCACGCACGGCTACGAGTTGATGAAGCTCTTCGGCATCTGGGATCGCGCCGAATGGGCTGGCGACGGGCTCTTCGCCCCCTCCGGTTGCGACGGAGCAGAGCGCGTCTCGGTCATTACCGATAACGACCAGCGGACGCGGGCCACGGGCAAGGCGTTGACCGAGGGCATCTTCCCCGGTTGCACGATTGCCCTCCAATCCCAGCCCGACGGCGTCAGGGATCCGCTCTTTCTGCCACTCGAATCCGGCGCCGTCCATCCCGACGCGGCGCGGCTGACGGCGGCGGTCTCGGGCCGCATCGGCGGCGATCCCAACCGGCTCACCGAAGCCTACCGGCCGCAATTAACCGCTCTTGACCGCGTGCTGGCTGGCTGCGGCAAGCTACCGGCCAACGCCAAACGCATTTCGATCTTCGACGTACCCGCCAGCCTCACCCCCGGCTCCGGCGGCAAGGGAACCTTCTCGCTACGCGGCCCGGTTCCGACCGGCGCATCTCTGGCAGGCGACCTGCTGCTTGAATACACGCAGGGCATGAGCGAGGCCGACACCGGCTGGGGCTGCCTGAACGGTGAGACGCTACGCTACGTAATGCAGTTGACGGCCGCCGGCTGGGAGTACGAAAAACGCACGCCGACCGTCGCCCGGATGAATTCCACCGGTTTGCTGGAGAGCATTTTAAAGACGCTGGAGCAGAACGCGAGCGGCAAGCCGGTTAAAGGCGCGCTGGGCAAGCCCGGCGACCGGCTGGTGTTGCTGGTCGGCCACGACACCAACATTGCCGCGCTCTCCGGCGCTCTGGGCGTGAACTGGATCATGGACGGCCGCATCAGCGATCCGGCTCCGGGCGGTGCGCTGCGCTTCGAAATCTGGCGCGCGCGCGCCGACGGCAAACTCTCGGTCCGTCTGGTCTACGCCGCGCAAACGCTGGATCAGATGCGCCGCGCCGAGCCTCTGACGCCGGCCAATCCCCCCGCCGAAGCGGTGCTGTTCGTCCCCGCCTGCAGCCGCGCCGACCAGAGCTGTAGTTGGGAAGATTTTTCCACCGCAGCCCGTCAGGCCATCGATCCGGCCTACCTGACGGCCCAGCCGTAAATCGACTGGCCAGTAAGCGAGATTTGCGCTAAAGCATTTTTACCGCTGCTGTAGTGGAAATATATGGGTGCCCCATTCTAGCCGCGTTCTTGTTCCTTGCGGCTAGGGTGGGGTGTAAGCCAATCAAAACTCCGATATACCCATTGTGAAAATGCGCTAGCGATTTACGCCGCTGGCCAGAAAGCCGCCATCGACGGCCAGAATCTCTCCGGTAATGAACGAAGCCGCCTCGGAGGCTAGAAAGACGGCCGCGCCGGCCAGTTCCTCGGCCTTGCCGAAGCGGTGCATCGGCGTGCGCATCAGCAGCTCTTCGCCGCGCGGCGTGCCCTGCACCAACTCCCGATTCAGCGGCGTGGGAAAAATCCCCGGCGCGAGAGCGTTTACGTTGACGCCTTTTTCTGCCAGCTCGATGGCCAGGGTTTTAGTCAGCGAGGCCACGCCGGCTTTGCTCGCCGAGTAGGCCGCCACGCCGTGAAAGGCCACGAACGAGCCTAGAGAAGCCACGTTGACGATGCGCCCGTAGCCAGCCCTGGTCATGGTGGCGCCGAAGATCTGGCAGGCGCGCCAGCTTCCCGTCAGATTGGTCTCGATCACCCGCGCCCAGTCTTGCTCGCTGGCTTCAAGCGTGGGGCTGTTTTGGGTGATGCCGGCTGCATTGACCAGAATATCGACCTTGCCGAAGGCGGCCAGCACGGCATCGTGCAGCGCCACCAGTGAAGCGCGATCGAGCACGTCGCAGGTCAGACGCAGCGTGCGACGGCCCAGGGCTTCAATCTCCGCGGCGACTTTGTTGACCTGCTGGCCGTGGCGCGCGCTGGCCACGACGTCGGCGCCGGCCGAGGCCAGCCCCAGCGCGATGGCGCGTCCCAGTCCCGTGCTTCCGCCGGTCACCACGGCCACGCGGCCGGTTAAATCGAAGAGTGTCTGTGGCATCGGTATCGCCTTCTGTCGGTTCCCGGTGATTCCACGCGAGCGAAAGCGTTTTCGTCGCGCGATGGGAGAGATATGCGAATAAGTAAATATTTTATTCGTGGCTCGAATTATAACACCGGAGCCCGGTCGGCCTCGAGACTCATTGCTGCTGAAATGGAAAAGCGCTCAGAGCATTTTCACCAATAGCGTAGTGGAAATATGAGTGCCAGCTTCACCGTCCGCCGCGGCGGGCGGCTAAGCTGGGTTGGAAAAAACTTCACACTTTACAGCTACTGTGAAAAGCCTCTATCGCTTGGAGGCGCGTTCGGGAAGAACGTTCCAGATGGCCGGATCTTCCGCGCCCAGTACCCAGGAACAGAAACCCTGAAGGCCTCGCTCGGCCGCAAGCTGGTAGCGATCGGCGAAGGTGCGCTGATCGGTGTAGAAGATCCACTCGCGCATCTGGTCGCGATAGAAGTAGAAGAAAGCGGTGTGGTCGAAGGCGTCCCACTCGATTTTGCCGCCGAATTGAGCCGCCAGTTGTTCGGCGTCAACGGCGTCGATGTAATCGGCCGCGTGTCCCGGAGCATCTTCGCCGCTGGATTTATCGGTCGTGGGCGCGCCGGCGTACCAGTGGTAGCCGTAAAGAGGAATGCCGAGCGAGAGTTTTTCCTTGGGAACCGAAAGCAGCGCGTAATCGAGATTTTCGACCGTCCACTGCCAACCGGCCACCGGGCCGGGCATCGTCCAGCGCGTGTTCTGGTCGTAGGTCATCAGGCAGATCAGATCGACGGATTTGGCCAGCGCCGCCAGATCGTAAGCGCCGCGCCAGTCGGTGTAGATCCACTTGGCGAATTCGCCGGCGCCAGGGTAGCCGGGAGCGTTGGGAACCGTGGCGATGGTCAACCGCAGGCCGGCCTTGTGCAGCGCCTCGGCCGAGCGGGCGACAAGCGCCGACAGCAGATCGCGGTCAAGGTAGTTTAGATTTTCTAAATCGAATTGGAAACCGACATAGCCGTGCAGTTTGGCCTCGCGCAGCATGGCATCGTTCATGCGCTGCTGAGCGGTTTGGCTCGACGCCAGATCGTGAAACTCCTTTTTGCCGAAGAGCGCGACGATCGGCATCACCGGCACATTGCGGCTGCGCGCGGCCTTCAGAACCACCGAATTAGGAGCGCCGGTTATGAGGCCGTCAGCATCGACCTTGTACCAGGTCGGAACCGCCACGTCGATCTTATTCACGTGCTCCAGAAAAGAATGTACGGATTTGGAATTGTCGGTTACATAAAAAAGGGCCGAGGGTTGGGCGCAAAAACCAGGCACGCAGAAGAACAAAAGAACGAGAAAAGTAAGATACCGACGCATATAGACATCACCCAACATAGATTCCGCGCCGCGAACTTATGCGCGCAAGTATTACGACTATCATAGCGGACGCAACGATAGCGGCACGGAACAGCTCGGAACAAGGCTTAAAGCATTTTCACCGCTGGTGTAGTGGAAATACGGTTGCCCCACCTTCACCATCCGCCGCGGCGGACGGTGAAGGTGGGTTGGAAAAAACTTCACACTTTACAGCAACCGTGAAAATGTTTAGCTGCGTTTTTGCTCGGCCAGATAGTCGAGCCAGGCGTCAATGCCCACGCCGGTTTTAGCCGAAGTCTCGAAGATGCGAATGCCGG
>PMHC01000293.1 GCA_003156495.1 Acidobacteriaceae bacterium | reverse complement strand
GCGTCTGGTCGTCGAGCAGCACTACGTGGTCGCTGTCCCAGTGCACGGGCCGGGAGACGTGCAGCAGAATCTCGTCCAGGTAGCAGAGCGCGGTCGAAATTTTGTCGGCCACGTTTTCGGTCGGATGAAAGTGCCCGGCGTCGAGGCAGAGCAGAACCTTGCGCGTGGCGGCATAAGCCATGTAGAACTCATTCGAGCCCACGGTGTAGCTTTCCGCGCCGATGCCGAAAAGTTTTCCCTCGACGGCGACCTTGTGGTGCAAGCCCTTCACCGCGGCCAGAATTTCGTCGAGCGCGGCGATCAATCGCTGACGCGGCGCAAGCCGATCGGCAGGCTGATCCTTGAACCCGTCCGGAACCCAGATATCCATTACCGCCGGCGTGCCCAATTCCTGGCCAAAGTATTCGCTGATCTTGCGGCAGGCGATGCAGTGGTCGATCCAGAATTTGCGAATGGCGGCGTCGGGGTGGCTCAGCGTCATATTCTGCTCGCTTTTAGGATGCGAGAAGCAGGTGGGATTGAAGTCCAGTCCGAGCTGGTGGCTTTTTGCCCAATCGACCCAGCCGGCGAAGTGGCGCGGTTCAATGGCGTCGCGGCTGACGGCCTTGTCCGTTTCCAGATAAATGGCGTGCAGATTCAGCCGTTTTTTGCCGGGAATCTGCGCAAAGGCCACCTCCAGATCGGCGCGCAGTTCGGCGGCGTTGCGCGCGCGTCCGGGATAGTTGCCGCTGGTTTGAATGCCGCCGGTCAGCCCGCCCGTTGGATTTTCAAAACCCAGCACATCGTCGCCCTGCCAGCATTGAATCGAGATCGGAATCGCATCCAGCACGGCGAGAGCCTTGTCGGCGTCGACGCCCTGCCAATTGAAACGTTGTTTGGCGATCCCGTACGCCTCTTCAATATCGCGCTCCACTGTACTCATCGTTGTCTCCCTTTGCTCCCGCTTCCTTGAGCGATTTTCCTCGAACTTGCCTGCGCATCAATCTTGGCGCTGGCTTGGCGCCGGCAAAGTTTTCCCGCCCAGCCGCGCACCGCCTCGGGTGTAATCCGCTGGTCCCTCGCTGCGCCCGCCGCCAGTTGCACGGCCAAGTTGCCCACCGTCGCGCTTTCGGTCTCGCCGATCTTCACCGGCAATCCGGTCCTTTGCTCAGTGAGTTTAACCAGCAGCTTGTTGCGCGTCGGTCCGCCGATCATCTGAATGCACTTGAGCTTGCGCCCCTGCATCTTTTCCAAATTCGCAATCGCCGAAGCGTAGCGCAGCGCCAGGCTCTCGAAGATGGTGCGCGCAAAGCACGGCTCGTTGCCGGCCACGTCGGGAATCTCCGCGTAGCCCAGCCGCTTCAACTCACGATTGATTCGTTGCGGCATGTCGCTGTCGAGCATCAGCGGCTCGGCGTCCATATCGAGCACGCCGGTTGCGGCATTGCATGCGGCAGCCTCTTCGACAAGTTTGTTAATCTCCCAGGGCCGTCCGTCGGCTTCCCATGCGTTGCGGCATTGCTTGAGCACCCACATGCTGTTGATCAGCGAGTGGAAGAGCAGTTCGCCGGTCGCCGCGCCAATGTTGGTGTAGCCGGCGTCGAAGGCGCGCTGCGTCGTTACCGGCACGCGCGTCAATGCGCCCACCAGCGACCATGTGCCGGCGCTGATGTAGGCCGCTTCGCTCTGATCGCCCGCAATGCCGGCGATGGCGCTGGCGGTGTCGTGCGTGGCGGGCGCGATGACCTGCGTATTGCGATAGGCGTCGAGCGCGGCCAGCGGCCCTTTCACCGGGCCCAAGACCGTTCCGGCGGGAACAATTTCCGGCGCGGCTTCGATGGGGATTTCCAGCCGCATAAAGAGTTCGCGATCCCAGTCGTGCGTCTTCAGGCTCACCAGCCCGGTGTGCGTGGCGTTGGTGTACTCGGCCACGCGCCGGCCGCTGAGCCAATACATCACGAACTCGGGAAACATCGCCCACGGCGCGCGGGGATCGACGCCGGCGGCTGGATCGGCCAGCAGTTGATAGACGGTGTTGATGCGCAGCGGCATCGCGCCGGTGCGCTGGTAGATTTCAATCGGCGCAATAATCTTGTCCGCCGCTTCTTTGCTCGCCGCCGTGCGCTCGTCGCGATAGCAAAAGGGCTCGCGCAATATTTCGCCCTTCGGCGTCAGCCGTACGTAATCCACTGACCAGCAATCCACGCCGATCGAAGCGATCCCTTCCGGCGCAATCGCAGCGGCCTTGCGCAATCCTTCTTCCAGGCCGGCAAGAATCGTTTTGAGCGGCCAGTGGAGCGCATCGCCGCGATGCACCGGCCCGTTGGCGATGCGATGAACCACTTCTATCTTGGGCTGCCCGCCCACCCAGCGTAGCAGCGAAACCCGGCAGCTTTCAGCGCCCAAATCGATCGCGACACGCGCGGCTTCTTCGATCACGGCAGAACGACTCCTTTATTTTTTCGCGCGCAAGGCTTCTGCTCCACCACCGCGTCTGTCGGAGAGGATTCTTTCTCAGTCCAACTCGCCGGCGTCTGCGGAGGCGGAATTCTTGTGCGTTGCGTTGAGCGCTTCTGCTTCGGCAACCAAAATTTCCGGCGTCACGGCGCGATGGTGAACATAGTTATAAGGCGGCACGGTATAGCCGCGTAGAATCGAAATTCCCAATTGCACTAGGCGAGGGCCGTAGGCTTCCGGCTCGTGTGAAATCGATCCGACGATGGCGCTGGCGGGCTTGCGCATTTCGTCGAGCACCTCGCGAATGCAGTCCTGGCCTACGATGGCGAAGTTCTGCTCGCGGCCGGCCTCGCGCACCGCGTCCAAAATCCCCAACGCGCTGGTATCGGTGGCGGCGGCCACCAGTGTGCGCTCGCCGGCGCCGGATTTGCGCAATAGCTCGCTCATGGCGCGTTTGCTGGCCTCGCGCATGCCGCGACCTTCAATCTGAACGAAGCGATCGGCGGTCAGATCCTTGAAGCACTCCTTGATGCCGTCGAAGGCGCCGACGATGCGGTTCTGCACAAAGCTGCCCGCCTCGCTGAAGCCCACGCCTACCACGCGGTCCACCTTGCCCTGCCAGCGCCGCAGCGCGAACTGCGTCAGAATCGAGGCGGCCTCGTAGCCGACTTCGAAGTTGTCCACGCCGAAGTAGGTCGCGTTGGGATGAGGCACGTCGATAGCCACCAGCGGAATCTCGGCCTTTTTAAAGATGCGCGCCACTCGCGGCGCCACGGCCTCTTCCACCTGAAATTCCAGCGCCAGATCGACGCGTTTGGCCACGAATTCCTCGGCATTGCGCACGGCCATGTCGGGATCGTAGCGATTGTCGAGCACCAGCAGTTCCACGCCCGAAGCCGCCGCGGCCATCATGACGCTTTGCGCCACCGCTTCGCAAAAGGGCATTTCGGCGCTCTGTATGGCAAAACCGAAGCGCAGCCGCCGCGGACGCGAAACCAGCCTGTACTGCCCGCTCGGCGTTTGCGCCAGATAACCGCGATGCACCAGCGTCTTCAAGATCCGGTAAACGCTGGTCTTGGAGATTTTCGTCTTTTGATACACGTCCTCCAGCGTCATGGGCACGTTGCCCTGCTCGAACAACTCGATCACATCAAGCGCTTTGGAGAGAATCGGAATCAGATACAGCCGCTTAATCTTTGTCTTGGCCAAGCAAGACCTCCCTTGCCGCGTCTTCCACGGAAACGCTGGTAATTAAAATTCACCCGGTAGCCCTGGCACACACATTTTCGTCCGAGTCCCTGGTCCTAAGCCCTAACCATCAGTCTTTCAAGCCGACGGACCACCGTGTGTCTTGTTCCGGGAAACAGTCTGTCGTTGTAACAGGTTATGAATAGCGAAGCGCGCATGATCTATTTAACCTAGAAACCGGATGATATAAGATACGAAAACAATTGTCTATTGCAAAAACCGCCCACCCTGCCAATCCATCCTTACCTTATCCCCTTCTCCTGCCGGAGCGCATATCTTTTTGGCTTTGCGCCGGGAGTCTGCTGGTCGGGCCTCGTATTTTGCTCTCCGCGATGTAATGCCGCGGGTGCAGGGAAACGTCTAAATAATCAGGTGAGCAAGTCGATGTGTACGGTTGGACGGAGGTGGGCGCTATCCTGCACTTGGTAGTGCAAAAGTCTTTATTTGCTCATGTTTGTGCGGTTAGTGCGCATATCCTGGATCGGGATGCTGCCTTTCGCAATGGGAACGGTCAGGCGGCTGTTTACCGCAAGTCGGTTTCTTCTGTGGCCGGGATCGATCAAGCTAGTTATGAGTGCCTGGCAGCGACTTTGAACCATCAATTACCAGCCGTCGTTTGCGGAGTAAGCGCTCTTGCAACATGCAAACGCCAAACGGGTTATTCCCTTGAAAGGACTCACGAGACCATGGCATTCTTCCGTTTGCCCCTCCCCTATTTGCTGAGCTTCGCGCTACTTTTCTCCGTCGCTTCGGCAGCCCAGCAAGCCCTGCCGAGGATCACCGAACAGGTTAGCGACGCCTCGCTAACGACGCTCAAGGGCAACGTGCCGGCGAGTGCCCGCTCGCAGTATGACCAGGGCGCGGCCGATGCCTCGACGCAGATTACCGGCGTCCGTCTGGTCTTTTCGCGTACGGACGCGCAGAAGACGGCGCTCGACAAATATTTAGTCGAATTGCAGAATGCGTCCTCGGCCAACTACCACAAGTGGCTCACCCCCGCGCAGTTCGGCGCGCTCTACGGCCCGGCGGACTCGGATATTGCCGCGCTGACGGCGTGGTTGCAGTCGCACGGACTGACGGTGGACGCGGTCGAATCCGGCCGCACCGGCATCAGCTTTTCCGGCTCGGCCAGCCAGTTGGAAGAAGCCTTTCATACCTCGATCCACTCGTATAAGGCCAACGGCCGGCAGTTCTACTCGAACTCCACCGAGCCGCAGATTCCCTCGGCGCTGGCCGGGGTGGTGGCCGGCGTGGCGCACATGAATACAATCAAGCCGAAGCCGCTGTCGGTACGCGGGCAGGCGGGCAAACTGAACAACGACAGCAAGCGCGTGGAATCGCTGAGCGTTAGCGCCAAGCCCAATCTGACGGAGACAAGCAGCGGCACATACTATCTCTATGTAGTTCCCGGCGACGCGGCTACCATTTACAACACGCCGAACTCGACCTTCAACGTCAATTACAGCTCGGGGACCAGCTACACCGGCAGCGGGGTCACAATCGGGGTGGGCGGAGCGGCGACGATCGATACCAGCATTGTCCAGGCCTACCGCGAATACTTTCTCGGCAACACGACGGCGCCCACGGTCACTACCGTGACCTCGCAGCAGGAAAGCGCCGACGCCGACGAAGCCTATATCGATACCGAGCTGGCCGGAGCCATGGCGCCGGCGGCCACCATCCACTACTACATGGACGACAATTACCTGGGCATCCAACAGATGCTCAACGACAACACGGTGGACATCTTCAGCCTGAGCTTCGGAGATTGCGAACAGGATATGGGAACCTCCGGTAACTCGCAGATGAACAGTTGGTGGCAGCAGGCGGCCGCGCAGGGGATCACGGTAGTGGTCTCCTCGGGCGACAGCGGCTCGGCCGGCTGCGATGCAACCTCAGACAGCTCCGGTAACAACGTTACAACGGCCAGCAGCGGGCTGGCGGTCAGCGGCTACGCCTCGACGCCCTACAACATCGCCGTCGGCGGCACGGATTACTACAATCTGGAAAGCAACTACAGCACCTACGCCAGCACATCGGAAGGTTCTTCTTCTACTTACTACCGCACCGCCAAAAGCTACATTCGCGAGTCCACCTGGAACGACTCGACGATCAACAACACGACGCTCAGTGAAAACGAGCCGTGGTCGGCCAAGGGCAGTTCCTACTCCAGCGACAACAACATCGTGGCCGGCTCAGGGGGCAAGAGCAGTTGCGCGAGCACGTCCTCCGGCAGTTGCGCCGGCTATTCCAAACCCTCCTGGCAAACCGGCACCGGCGTTCCTACCGACAGCGTCCGCGATATTCCCGACGTTTCGCTACTCGCCGGCAACGGATACGACGATGCGGTGTGGGCGGTCTGCGACAATGAGACCTCCCAGGGCGTGACAACCAACTGTACAAGCGGCTATGTCGACGGCTACGGCGGCACTTCGACCTCCGCGCCGGCCTTCGCCGGGATCATGGCGCTGATCGTGCAGAAAACCGGGAGCCGGCAGGGGCAGGCGGCCAAGGAACTTTACACGCTATTCAATACCTACGGCTCAACGATCTTCCACGACATCACCGTTGGCAACATCTCCGTCCCCTGCAAAAGCGGCTCGACCAATTGCAGCAAAAACTCGGCCGGCTACTACTTTGAAAGCGGCTACGACACCACCACCGGCTACGATCTGGCCACCGGGCTGGGCAGCGTG
>PMHC01000098.1 GCA_003156495.1 Acidobacteriaceae bacterium | reverse complement strand
CCTGTTCCACCGGCCAGGAGGCATATAGCATCGCCATGATGATGCTTGAGCACTTTCCCATGCTGGTCGGCTGGAATATCCGCATCGAAGGCACCGACATCAGTTCCGAAGTCGTGCAGCGCGCCCAGGCCGGCAAGTATCATCGCATCGAGATCAACCGCGGCCTGCCCGCGCGCTCCGTCGTCCGCTACTTCGACCACGCCGGTGAGGACTGGAGCGTCAAGCCCGAAATCAAAAAAATGTGCAACTTCCGCCAGGCCAACCTCTGCGCAAACCCCTTGCCCTTCAACCGCGCCGACGACCGCTTCGACGTCATCTTTTTGCGCAACGTCATGCTCTATTTTTCGCAGGATACGCGTCGCACCTTGATGGCCAACATTCATCGTCTGCTGCCCGCCGACGGCATTCTCTTCCTCGGCTCCAGCGAACAGCCCGCCGATCCTTCGTTGTGGACTCCGATACTGGCTGGCGGCACCTGCTACTACCGCCCGCGCAAAAGCAACTGACCTTCGCGTAAATTTAGTGCGCGCCTGACAGGGCACTTCTCCCCGCCGGCGCGCCGCTTTGTTTGTGCTTCCTGAAAATGCTCTAGTGTGCTTGCGCCGCTGTCTCTCCCTCCGTCTTACCGGGCTTCTTGAGGATGAAGACAAGTGGAACCATGCAAGCAACCACGACCGCCATCAGCCAGAACGAATTGATATAGCCGAGTACACTTGCCTGACGGTCGATCATCGAGGAAATCTGCGCAAGCGCTTTCTTCGATGCGTCGATGCCGTGTGGTCCGGTAGCTGCGAAACCACCTGTGATGCGTGCCAGCAGACGCTCAAAAAATGGATTGGAGCGGTTCGTGTTGATCGTGAGATTCGCGCGCTGAATCTGCGATTGACGAAACATGAAGGTATTGAGAATGGAGATACCAATGGCGCCTCCGATATTTTTAGAGAAATTGCTCATTCCCGAGACCTGGTTGTTTTTCTCCTTTGGAACGCCGACATAACTCATTGTCGTGATGCTCACGAAGATGAAAGGGAGTCCGATGATTTGCAGCACCCGTAAAAGTTGAACCTGCCCAAGCGTTACATCCAGGTTGATGGAGGTGAGGTGATACATGCTGAGAGCCAAGACTACGAGACCGAAAGCGATGACCGCGCGATTGTCAAAGCGAGCGCACGCTATGGCTGCAATTGGCATCACGACTATCATGATGAGGCCGCCGGGCATGAGCGCCATGCCTGCGCGTTCCGCCGTGTAGCCCATCGTGTTCTGCAGAAATTGAGGAATGAGAATGGTTGATCCATTCAGCACCAAACCCAGCACGAAGTTGAAGAGAATCACGGTTGCGAAGTTTCTTTTCTTGAGCAGCTTCAAATCGATAATGGGCTCGTTGTTGGTCCATTCCTGGATCACCATGGCGATGAGTGCCGCGGCGGCAATGATGGAGCACGTTGCGATGATGTGCGACCCGAACCAGTCGGCTTCCTGCCCCTTGTCCAAGACGTACTGAAGAAAGCCCACGCCCACTACGATGAGGCCAATGCCAATGTAGTCCGTTTGAATGCCGCTCGATCTTTTCTCCTTCATCCATGGGGGATCATGGACCACTCTCTGCGTCATGAACAATGAAAGCAGGCCGACGGGCAGATTGATGAAGAAGATCCAGTGCCAGCTATAGTTATCCGTGATCCAACCGCCGATCGTAGGCCCCATGGCGGGCGCGACAAGGGCCGCCATGCCATAAATCGCAAAGGCCATGCCGCGCTGTTTTGCGGAAAAGGTGTCTGCGAGGATGGCTTGTTCACAAGGTTGCAAGCCGCCACCGCCAATGCCCTGAAGAACCCGGAATAGGATGAGCATGGGCAGGCTTGTCGCCAATCCGCAGAGCACGGAACTGGCCGTGAAGACCGCGACACAGGTCATGTAGAACCGCTTGCGTCCCATGACGGTGATAAGCCATCCGCTAAGGGGAAGAATGATCGCACTCGATACCAGATAGCTAGTTAAAACCCATGTGCTCTCTTCCGTGCTTGCTCCTACTGAGCCGGCGATGTGTGGCAGGGCAATGTTTGCAATCGAGCTATCGAGCACCTGCATAAATGTCGCAAGCGTCACGGTAATTGCGATCAGCCAAGGGTTGTAAACATGTTGTGTCGCTAGTGCCTCGCCGTTCATCTACTTATCCTTTCCGCCTTGCAGACGGCGCTAATTAAGATGTACGGTCGGCTCGACCGACATTCCAGGACGCAACTGTTCAAGTCCTTGCTGGCCTTTGTTGAAGCGAATCCGCATGGGCAAACGCTGGACCACTTTTACATAATTTCCAGTCGCATTTTGCGGAGGCAGAACGCTGGAACGGCTGCCGGTAATGGTGGGCATGCTCTCCACCGTTCCGCTGAAAGTGCGTTTCAGCGCATCGACGTGGATCGAAACGGGCTGGCCGACGCGCATGCGTGCAAGCTGAGTTTCCTTAAAGTTGGCTGTCACCCAAAGGTCGTCCGTTTGCGCGATCATCAATAGCTGCTGACCTGCGCTGATGCGGCTTCCTACCTCTACGCTCCTTTGTATGGTGTAACCAGAAACTGGTGCGGTAATGTGAACATATTGCAGATTGAGTTGCGCCTGTGCAAGATCGGCCCTCAAGGCTTCGGCGTTGGCCGTCTGGGAAAGATTGTTGGATTGTTGAATTGCCAGCAGCCGTGGCGCAATGCGCTGGTTCTGCGACAATTTACTTTCCTGCTCGGCAAGCTGCGCTTTGCGCTGATCGATGGTTTTTCGCGCGGCCGCGAGCGCGGCTCGGTAGCCTTCAACAGCCGCCGCTTGTGCCGCCGCGATCGCTGCGTAATTGTCATAATCGGCGCGTGAAACCTCGCGCTTGTCGTATAAGACTTTGTAACGCTGATAGTCCGCTTGCGCCCGTGTATGGTTGGCTTCAGATTGGCTCAGAATCGCCGCGGCGTTGTCCGCATCGTGCCCTGCGGATGCGAGCGCCGCTCTCGCGTTCTCCACTTCGAATGTTTGTGTGGACACGTTCGTCGCATTGTTAACCAAAGTCACCGAAACATTCGGATTCTGCGCTTGCTGCTGGTTTGCGGCCTGGTCGAACTTCGCTTGCGCCCGTTGCAACGCAACCTGGCTGTCTGCGGCATCGAGCTCCACAAGCGGCTCACCGGCTTTCACGTAGGTATTGTCTTCCACATAGACAGCGCGAACACTTCCATCGACCCGCGAAGCGATGGGGGCAAGATGCGCATCGACCTGAGCGTCGTCGGTCTCTTCATATCCCCGTGAATGCAGATAAAACAGAATGCCGGCCACGACAAGAAGCGCAACGGCAATGCCGATGATCGAAAAGCGCAGCGTGCGCTTTCCGTAGCTCTCCATCTGTTCGGTTGACATGTCTGTTGCATCCATGCCAAAAGTCGGATTTTCATTATCTGGGGTCGCCTGTGGTTTCTGGTCGGTCATCTCACTTGTCCTTTAGAAGTGCCGGAATCTGTTGCTCCGCATCGCCTATGGCGCGAGCCAAACTGATTCGCGCAAGATTTGCCGCATAGAGCGCGGAGACATAGTCGTCCAGGGCTGCGCCAAGGGTTTGCTGCGACTGAATGACTTCGACAGAATTAGTCGCGCCGGAAGTAAAGCGGTCTTGCGATTGTTTGAGGATTTTTAGCGCCAGTTCGCGGTTACTTTTTGCAACCTGTACCTGCGTGGTGGCAACGTCAAGGTCGTCGCAGGCGCTTCGAACTTGTAGCTCTACCGCGCCGCGCAGATTATCCAACTCGGCGCGGCGCTGATCGAGTGCGGCTTTGGCCTGCTCCACGTCGGCGCGAATACGGCCGCCTTCAAATACTGGAACGCTTATCTTCGCCGTAGTTGAAAACACACCGCGCCCTTGCTCTGGATTGATTCCCTGCAAACTGTAGTTACCCTGAATGGAGGCGGTTGGCATATGCTCCGCATGGGCCGCCTTTACCGTGGCTTCGGCGGCGCGGACCCGTGCTTCCTGTGCTCTTAGATCTTGCCTCTGAACCAGTGCCTGCTGAATCGCCTGTTCCACGCCGAGCGGCGACGCGGCATCTTCATTGAGGGTGCTGGTAAAGGTAATCCGCGCATTCACGGGCACTCCGAGCAATCGCGCAAAGGCGAAGATCTGTTTCTTTTGATCGCTTTCTTCGGACCTCAGCCGCTGCTGCTCGGTTTGCAGTTGCACGAGGATTCGCAAAGCATCGATTTCCGCCTTTGTGCCCGCTTCCGCTTGCGCCCGCGCTTGATCGTATAAAGCCTGCGCATATTGAACCTGGTCAGTCTGTGCGAGCACCTGGGCCTGTGCGCGGAGAATCTGCAAATAACTTCCCGCAACGGCGAAGATAACCAGTTCTCGCGCGTCACGTGCAGTAAGCGCGGACGCATTGGCATTCATGCTCGCGCTGCGATAGTTGTATAGGCTTGTTAAATCCATGACGCTCGCCGATAGATTGCCCTGCAGCGAGTAGTAGTGATATGGCCCGACTGTCACCGGTATGAATGCGCCCAAATTCCCAAAAGCGCTGGCCCCCAATCCCTCTGTCTGTAGATCCTGCTTCGCATCGGTCTCGCTTACACTCGTGCTTACATGTGGCAGAAGTTCGCTAAGTGCGGAGCCGCGTTGCGCGCGCGCCTGGCGCACCGCGAAAGATGCATTTACCTCTCCCAGATTGAACTGCAAACCTCGGCGCACAGCTTCCGGCAATGAGAGACGAATTTCATCCGCGGCCGTGGAATCTCTTACGCTCCCCGAATAGGGGGCCTGAATCTGAAGAGACGGCGTGATGACATTGACGCTTGACGCACCCGTCGGTTGCGATGCTTGTTGGGCTGTAACGCCCGCCTGTGAACTGCTTGACAGCGGAAGCTGGGTTGCCGTTGAAGCTGGCATCGCATTTCCCCCTGCCTGCCCGTGTGCAAGCAGGGACATTTCCACGAAGAGAAGAACTCCGAACGCCCATGCAGGTGCGTGTCTGGCGGCAAGTTTGTTTCGCTCCAGCCAGCCGTCGATGGCCGGTTTCGCGGTTTTCCGATCCTGAATTTTCCCCCAGGCGCCATTCGTTGCCAGTGCGATTTTCGCTCTCATTAGGTACATAAATGTATCTAATCAGAGATCCTGGGTGGTGTCAATAGGGTACAATCGTGTTTCTAAGGTGAAATGAGATGAAGGTTCATAAAGTCGAACGGCGGCGTGGCAAGGCGCTTGAAGATGCGGTGCTGGATGCGGCGTGGAGCGAGTTGCTCGACGCCGGCTACGCGCGCTTCACAATGGAAACTGTGGCGGCGCGTGCGCACACCAGCCGGCCGGTGCTCTATCGCCGCTGGCAGAATCGCGCCGATCTCGCAATCGCGGCGATACGGCATATCATGCATAAACATCCTGTAAATATCCCCAACACAGGAAATGTGCGGGGCGACCTGATTGCATTGCTGCAACAATTCTCTAAAGAACGTGCGCTCTTCGCAGCCTTCATCTCCTTGCAAATGGGCGAATATTTTTCAGAGACGAACAGCAGCCTGGCCGATCTGAGAGCGAGTCTGCTTCAGGGCAATCACAGCCAGCTCGATGTCGTGCTTGCACGAGGAGTAGAGCGCGGAGAGATCGATCGAAGCAAGCTGACGCCACGGATTGTGTCGCTGCCTGTTGATTTGTTGCGGCACGAGGTTTTGATGACCTTCAAGCCTGTCCCGACCGCTGTCCTTGCGGAGGTCGTCGACGACATCTTCCTGCCATTGGTTCGCAAGCAACCCGCGCGCAAAGAGAAAAAGTAAAGAAGCGACATTGCAGCGGAAACATCCTGTAAATACAGCCTACGCAAAAAGAGGCGGCCGGAATGACCCGGCCGCCTCTTTCTTTTGCTGCGTTAGAAGCTAAAGGAAACTTGCAGATCGATGCTGCGGTTTGAGGCTGCCGAGTTAAAGAATCCTCCGGCCAGCGAGGTCGATTTGCCGAAGAGCGAGGAGCTCAGAACGCTGTTCGGCGCCGCCATGTTTACGTTGTTAAGCAGGTTGTGCGCCATCACGGAAAAGCTCAGCGAATAACGGCGCGCTACGGCCTGGTCCAGCTTCGGCGGTCCACCGGCGCGGCTCAATCCGCCCGGTCCAAGCCCGCCACCGCCGCCCGGTCCGCCGCCTCCTGGAGGCGGTCCGCCCGGCCCACCTCCAAACCCGCCTGACGATCCGCCTTGCGGGCCGGTTACCTTCGGTCCCACGCCGATGGATTTGCTTACGCGCATATTCAAGCTGAACTGGTTGGGGCCGGTGCCCACGTTGATCGGAATGCGTGTCGCGTTCCAGGCCGGATTCAGATCGAAGGTGCCGTACGCGGTGGCTTTGGTGTTGGTGCTTGACGCGGTTGCGTATGACGGCCGGTCGTTATATTGGTCATCGCCGTTCAAATCTTCGCCCAGCGTGATGTTGAACGGTGAGCCGGAGTTGACGTCCATCATGGGACTGATCGAGACGCCGAAGGGCGCTTGGATGTTGCCGCCCAACAGAAAGCGGTTGCGCACGTCGAAGCCGGCGCGGCCGTAATCGGCGCTGGGGTTGGAGCCGTTCGACGAAAAGTAGCTGGCGCCCGAGGTGTCGGCGTTGGCGAAGCTCAGCGTATAGAAGCCGAAGAGCGTTACACGCTTGGCGTTGACCGAGTAGTTCACCATCAATTGGTTTTCTTTGTAGATGCCGCCGGACTGGAATTGATTGATGTCCTCGTTGATGCCGTTGGGTCGCGTGCCGGTCGCCGTCGTTGCGTTGTAGGTTGAAGGATCGTAGGCGTTGATGTTTTCGCTCAGGTACTGATGCACGCCGCGCGAGTTGATATAGGTGGCCGACAGAGTTGCGATTTTGCCGAACTGGTGTTCCAGACCGACGGCCGCTTGCATGCTGGTCGCGGCTTTCAAGTTGGGCGAGATCTCGTAGATTGTCGGCGCCGCCGCACTGCTTGAAGCGAAGGTCGAGGCCGCGGGAGCATTCTCGTAAAAGCTGGGGTTCTTGATGATGTACTGTTTTTGCCGCGTCCCGTTGTAGCGGATCGTATTCAGAATGTTGCCGGCGTCGAAGCGATCGTAGAACCATCCATAACCGCCGCGAATGACCGTGTTCGATGATTTGCCATTGGGCAGTTTCGGCGCCCAGGCAAAGGAGAAGCGCGGCGCCCAATCGTTATGGTCGCTGATGCCGTTCTGCGCCTCGTAGCGCAAGCCGTAGCTCAGCGTCAGATTCGGCAGCGCTTTGTAGTCGTCCTGATAGAAGAGCGCGTAATCGTAGTAGTCCACCAGCGCCGCGCCCTGGCCGACGGTTACCGTGTATTCAGAGGGCGTGTGGGCCACGTAGTCGCTCAGCGTAGTGTAGATGTACTGCCCGTTGAAGCCCGAAGTGGAGTAGGTCGAATCGCGCGTTACGCGCAGCCGGCCGCCGAAATTGATGCTGTGCGCGCCGTGGCTCACCATGGTGATGTTTTGCAGTTCGTAGCGGTCTTCGCTTTCGCGGCTGACGCCGGTGTTGTTGCCGCCGCCGGTGAACGAGCCCTGCACTGTCACTGTCGGATCGCTGCTGCGCGAAATCGTGCTGTCGCGGTCGCGCATGTACTGGAAGCGCGTCTCGTTGATGACGTTGGTGCTTAGCACCTGCGTGTCGCTCAACTGTAGCGAATTTTCGTGGTCGGCTACGTCGTAGGCCTGGCTCGGTAGCGAAAGCCCAGAAACGCCGCTGTTGGTCTCGATGTCGCGATTGAACGTGTAGCGCACCGTCAGCGTGTTGTTGGCGCCGAACTGGAAGTCGAAGCGCGGATTGAAATCCAGCCGCGTTTGCGGATTGGCGACGGCGGTCGAATAGCTGTAGCTGTTGCCGTTGGCGTCGGGCAGCACGGCGTTGACAATCGAGTTCGACTGGTTGCTGCGCCGGAAAAGACTGGCGAACCACGAGGTCGATTTATTCATCGGGCCGCTGGCGTTGGCCATCATAAAGGTGCTGTAGTAGGGCGGCTCGCTGGTCACAAACGGGTTCAGCGAGTTAAAGGCTGAATCGTTGCCGTTCATCATGAACGTGCCGCGCAGCTTGTCGGTGCCCGGCTTGGTCAGGATTTCGATGCGGCCGTATCCGAGCTTGTCATACTGCGCTGAAAATGGATTTTGATTGATGCGAATCTCGCGGATCGAGGACTTGGGCGGAAGCTGCCCGCCGGTAAATCCATCGATGTAGATCTGGCCGCCGTTCGGTCCCGCCGAAGGGCCGGCCAGCGCGCTCAACTCGTTTTGCAATTCATCGGGATCGTCGGAGAGCGCGTCGAGCGCTTTGCCCTTGATGACGATCGCGCTGGCGTTGTTGTCGGCGCTGGTGTCGAGGCCCTGGCTCTGACTGCTGACCTTCACCTGCTCAACTTCAACCGGCAGATTGAGCGCGATATTTTTGATCACGCTTTTACCGCCGAAGACCAGCACTTCGACGGGTGTGAAGACGGCAAAGCCCGGCGCCGTCGCCTTAATCGTGTAGCGCCCCGGCTCTACGCGGTCGAATCCGTAGGCGCCCATCTTGTCGCCGGTCGCCGTGCGCGCCGCGCCTTCTTTGCTGGTCAGCGTGACCGCTGCCGACGGAATTACCGCGCCCGACGGATCGGTTACCGTTCCGTGGACGCTGCCCGACGGCGTCGCCGCTGTCTGTGCCGCGGCAATTGCCGCCGCCGCGCTTAAAAAGATTCCCAAGCAAATCGTACTGAGGAGACCTCGAAGTTTCATGAACCTTCCTCTTTCTACTCGTGCCCATTGCGAACTGCCATATTCAGAAGACCGTATCTGCCGCTTGCGTGCGGTCACATTGGGTAAATCTGTGTAAAGGAGTGTCACGGTTGCCGTGACCAATCGATACATTTCTGGCGCGCCGTCAGAGTGCAAAAGGGGGTACCCTAAAATCGTTAGAGCGTTTTTACCAATGCTGTATAGAAATTCCAGATAGCCTAGGTCCGTGACCGCTCGAACTTGTTCCATCGTGGGTGCACCAAGTCTCGATTTTGAGAGATGGGAAAGCACGAACTCAATGGAGCTTCTTTATCTGGTCAGAGACTTGGCTGCGGGGTTGCCCGCTTGGCTTACGCCTGTTGAATACGGGCCCGGGGAGTGGTGATGGACGAGATTCTCCTCATCGACGACGACACCGAGCTTTGCTCGATGCTGACCGAATACCTGATGCGCTTCGGCTTTCACGTCTCCGCCGTGCATCGCGGTGACACGGGGCTGAAGACCGCGCTGGAGCGTCACTACGCGCTCATCCTGCTCGACGTCATGCTGCCGGGGATGGATGGCTTCGAGGTGTTGCGCCAGATTCGCGCCGCTTCGCCGGTCAGCGTGCTGCTGCTCACGGCGCGCGGCGAAGATGTCGATCGCATCGTGGGTCTGGAGATTGGCGCTGACGATTATCTGCCCAAGCCCTTCAATCCCCGCGAGCTACTGGCCCGTATGCGCGCGATTTTGCGCCGCAGTTCGTCGCCGGTCTCAAAGGTCGGGCCATCCGTACTGCGCGCCGGCGAACTCGAACTCGACGAGGCCGCGCGCACCGCTTTGCAAGACGGAAATAAACTCGATCTCACCGCCGTCGAATTCGCGCTGCTCGAAGAGTTGATGCGCTCGCCCGGTCAGGTCGTTTCTCGCGAGCGGCTCTCTGAAACCGTGCTCGAGCGCAAGTTTCACCCCTTCGATCGCAGTCTCGACATGCACGTCAGCCGTCTGCGGCGAAAACTGGGTGCCAACGGCGCCGGCGACGAACTGGTCAAAACCATTCGCGGCGCCGGCTATCAACTTGCCATCAGTTCCGTCCCGCCAGTAGCGGAGGAGTAATTCATGCGCGGCCTCTTCTTCAAGATCTTCATCATTTTTTGGATCGCCCAGAGCTTGATTTTCGCCATCTCCACGGCGCTGATCGTGCGCCATCATTTCGATGGCCCCGAGGTCTTTTTCGACGCTTTCGATAGCGGCATCGTCAACGATGCGCATCGCGCCGCGGCGGCTTATGAATCGGGTGGTTGCCAGGCGCTCGGTAGTTTCGGTCAGCAGATCGAACAGCAAATTGCCCTGCATGACGGCGCGGGACGCGATCTGTGCAATTCCGCCGCCCAGGCGCAGCCGGTTTTTGCGGAGCAGGAGTCGGCGAGCATCATGAGCGCGCAGTTGGGCCAGCAGCATTTTTGGCGCGTTCCCGTCGTGTCAGCCAGCGGCAAATCCTATCTGTTCATGCTGGTTCGGCATCATGTGCCTCGCCGGCCCAATCTCTGGCAAGATCTGCTGCACTTTTCTTTTCCGCAGCTTCCCGTGGCGATCGTGATCGGCGGCCTAACTACCTTTGTGCTTGTCCTTTTGTTTACGCGTCCCATTGCTCTATTGCGCAAGGCGGCGCGCGAACTGGCAACCGGCAAGCTGCAGGCCCGCGTTCCCTGGACTAAAAAAAGCTCGCTTCTTTCGGCTGGCGGTGAGTTTGCGGCTCTCATGCTGGATTTTAACCACATGGCCACGCAACTGGAGTCGCTGGTGGGCGCGCAAAAGCTGCTGCTGCGCGACGTTTCGCATGAACTGCGCTCCCCGCTTTCGCGGCTGAGCGTGGCGCTCGAGCTGGCCCGCGAAGATGCCGATCCCGCCATGGTCGCCCATCTGGATCGCATCGAGCGCGAGACCGATCGCCTCAATGCTCTCATCGGCCAACTGCTCACGCTCTCTTCGCTGGAGGCGATCGAAAAGCTGCATCGCTTCGAACCGCTCTCGCTCAACAGCCTCATCGAGCGCATTCTGCCCGACGCTGAATATGAGGCGCAACACCGCGACTGTTCGATCACTTTTCGCGTCGAGGCCGCGTGCCGCGTGGCGGGCAATCCCGAGTTGCTCTATCGCGCGATTGAAAACATCGTGCGCAATGCGATCCGCTACACCGCCGAAGGCTCCGAGGTTGAGGTTCGCCTCGGCGTTTCTGAGCGCGGCTATGCGGAGATCGATGTCAGTGATCGCGGTCCCGGAATTCCCGATAAACAGTTGCAGGCCATCTTCCGCCCCTTCTATCGCGTCGATTCGGCGCGCAGCCCCGATACGGGCGGTTTCGGCGTCGGGCTGGCCATCGCCGACCGCGCCGTGCGCCTGCATCAGGGAGAGCTGTGCGCCTTCAATCGCGAAGGCGGCGGCGCAACCATCCGCATTAGCCTGCCGCTGCTCAAGCAGACTTCCGCCTTCGCCGCGTGATGCGTTTTATATCCGTGATCGCATGATTTCGAACCATCAAGATATGCGGTCAGGGTGCCCCCAGTCCCGACTTTGGGACCGGGGAACCACAACGCTAGAGCAAATCTCTTGTAGGTGTAGAGTGGCTTTGAAGGG
>PMHC01000218.1:2255-4753 GCA_003156495.1 Acidobacteriaceae bacterium | reverse complement strand
TGCTGCACCGCCAGAACCGCCACTCCGCCTCCCGACCGATGCTCACAAGCATTCTAAATGCAGTTGTCAGTTTTCAGTTAACAGTTATCAGTCGTCAGTTGTCAGTTATTTTCCCAACTTTCGTCTTGGTTCCCGGGAATCGAGGCTGAAAGCTGAAGGCTGAGAGCTGTCAGTTATCAGTTGTCAGCTATCAGTTATTTTCCTAACTTTCGTTTTGGCTCCCCGGAATCGAAGCTGATAACTGACAACTGACGACTGACGCGCTGCGCGGCGACCGCGCAAATACCGTAAAATAGATGAAAATCGCTGTTTCCGCCCAGTTGCTCAAGAAAGCGGAAGCGTGAAAATGCCTCTTTCATGACGACAAGTTCCCATCCAAATCGTTTTTTTCTGACTACGCCGATCTACTACGTCAATGCGCGGCCGCATCTGGGCCACGCCTATTCGACGATCGTCTGCGACGCCATTGCGCTGCGCAAACGCGCTCTCGGCATCGACACATGGTTCCTTACCGGCACCGACGAGCACGGCCAAAAGATCGAGCGCTCGGCGGAAAAGGCTGGCTGCCAGCCGCAAGATTTCGCCGACGCCCTCAGTGCCGAGTTTCGCGGCTTGTGGCGGCAGTTGGGCATCTCCAACGACGACTACATCCGCACCACCGAGGAGCGGCACAAGCGCGGCCTGCAAAAACTCTTCGTCGCGCTGCGCGATCGCGGCTACATCTACAAGGGCTATTACACCGGCCAGTACTGCGTCTCCGACGAGCTCTATGTCGACGGCGCGCCGGGAGCGATCTGCCCCGACTGCGGCCGCGTGACCGAAACCGTCAGCGAAGAAAATTACTTCTTCAAGCTCTCGGCCTTCGAGCGCAAGCTGCTGGAGTTCTACGAGGCCCATCCCGACTTTATGGGGCCGGAATCGACGCGCCGCGAGGTGATTTCCTTTGTCCGCGGCGGCCTGAAGGATCTGTCGGTCAGCCGCACCAGCTTCTCCTGGGGCGTTCCCGTTCCCGGTGACGAAAAGCACGTGATCTACGTCTGGCTCGACGCGCTGGCCAATTACATGACCGCGCTCGGCTACGGCTCCGACGACCCTGAAGACCAGGCCCGCTTTGAAAAATTCTGGCCCGCCGACCTGCACCTGATCGGCAAGGAGATCAGCCGCTTCCATTGCGTCTACTGGCCGGCCTTTTTGATGGCCGCCGGCCTGCCGCTGCCGCGCCGCGTGCGCGCCAATGGCTGGCTGCTCTTTGACCAGGGAAAAATGTCCAAGTCGCGCGGCAACATCGTCCGCGCTGAAACGGTTCACACGGTTTTAGGTTCTGATGCGCTGCGGTACTTTCTGCTGCGCGAAATCCCCTTCGGCCAGGACGGCAACTTTTCTTTTGACGCATTGGTGCAGCGCTACAACGCGGACCTGGCCAACGGCTACGGCAATCTGGTTAGCCGCGTGGTCAACATGGTGCACAAATACTTTGGCGGTGCGATGCCAGAAGCGGGCGCGGAAACGCCGGCAGAGACGGCTCTGCGCGCCAGCGCCGAAAAGGCCATCGCCGACTTCGGCCCGGCCTTCGACGAGCTGAACTTCTCCGAAGCGCTGAAGTCCGTCTGGAGCCTGGTGGCCGAGGCCGATGGTTATTTGACCGCCAACGCGCCGTGGAAAAAGCCCGCCGAACGCAGCGAGGCCGAGCAAACGAAGTTGCAGGCCCGCGTGCTGGCTACGGCCGCCGAGGCCATTCGCATCGTCACCGCATTGGCTTATCCCATTGTGCCCGAGGCTGCCGCCAAGGTTTGGCGGCAACTGGGGCAGGGCGAGATTGCCGAAGCGGCAAAACTGGGATTTTTAAGTAACCTCGCGTGGGGCGGGTTGAAGGCGGGCACCAAATTTGGCGAGCCCGCGCCGCTTTTTCCCCGCGCGGAAAAGGACACAGCCGAGCGTATGCAGAAGATCGAAGAAGAGAACAGCAAATCAGCCATCGAAGCCGCGGCCAAGCAGTCCGCCGCGAGCGCAACACCTGCCGCGGCGCAACCTGAAAAGCCCGCCGCAGCCGTCGTGGCGGAGCAGCCAAAGACCGCCTCATCGCCGACGATTACCATTGACGACTTCGCCAAGGTCGATCTGCGCGTGGCGCAAATTCTGGTTGCCGAGCGCATTCCGAAGGCCGACAAGCTGCTGCGTCTGGAGGTCGATCTGGGCTACGAAAAACGGCAGATTCTGGCCGGCATCGCGCAGTACTACGAACCGGAAAAGCTGATCGGGCGCAAGATCGTAATCGTCGCCAACTTGGCGCCGCGCAAGATGCGTGGTTTTGAATCGAATGGAATGCTGCTGGCGGCCTCGCTTGAGGGCGGCTCGCCGGCGCTGGCCGGATTTCTGGAAGAGGTTCCGCTGGGCGCGCGGCTCAAGTAGCGTCGCTGGCGGATTATTGTTGAAAGATTTGGTGCGGAAGGCGGGACTTGAACCCGCAAGCCTTTTGGGCGCTAGCTCCTAAGGCTAGT
>PMHC01000218.1:0-2183 GCA_003156495.1 Acidobacteriaceae bacterium | reverse complement strand
TGTAAACTACTTTTTGTTTGCCTTGACTCCCGCCGCCTGCTGCAGGATGCCGGCGACCTCGGCGGCATAGGGACCGTTCGGAGAGAGCTCCAGGTACTTCTGGTAGGCGGCAGTGCACTCGGCCGGCAGCACGATGCGGTTGGTCTTGGGCTCGACCGTCGCGTTCTGCACCAAACCCTGTCCCTTGATGTAGTAGAGAATCGCATTGGTGGGATCGATCTTGATCGCCTCGTCGGCCGCGGCCACCTGGGCGGGGCCATTATTTTCCTGGAAGAAGATAATGGCTTCGTTGCGCAGGTGCAGCCCCGCATTGCTCGGATCGGCCTTGGCGGCGGCGTCGAAGGCCGCGCTGGCCTCGGGAACCTTGCCCGTACGCGCATAGACTTCGCCCAATCCGGCATTGGCCAAACCGACTACCTGCGGCCGCGGCTTTTTGGCGGCGGTCTCCAGATCGATGGCTTTTTTGTACGAGGTAATCGCGTCATCGTACTGCTTCAAGCCACCCTGGCCAAAGCCCAGGTTCGACCACAGCAGCGCTTCATCGGGCTTGACCGCAATATCTTTCTGCATCAGGTTTTCGACGTCGGTGTACTTCGCGGCCTTGATCTCGGCTGCCTTGGCGAAAATTTCCGCCTTGGTCGCCTTTCCGCCCAGCGCCTGGATGGCGGTCGAGTTCGCGCTGTCGATGTCCTTCTTGTCCGCGGTAACGGCCTTCAGATCGGCGTTAAGGTTGTTGATGACCGAATTGGCCTTCAACGCTTCGGCGTTGATCTTTTTCAGCTCTTCCAACTGCTTTTTCTCTTCGGGCGACATCTTCTCGATATAATCGGCGCGCGACATATCGAGATTCTGCTCCAAATCCTGGCCGGCGACTACCTTGACGCCGCGGATCGAGTCGACCATCTTGCCCACCGGCGTGTCCGGCGCGCGGTAGACCACCATGTAGGTTCCCTGCGGCGCTTCGCCGGCGTACTCGCCGTTGGCGTTCACCGGGAAGGGAAACTTCAGCGTGGCTCCGCCGTCAGTAGAAAGGCTCACCGTGCCATTGCTTTGCGCCTGACCGGTGGGGTTGATGACGCGGCCGTGAATCTTGCCTGTGTTGGTGGCTTGCGCAAGCGCTTGCATCGGTGTCATCGAGCATGCCAGCAGGCCCACCGCGGCGGCGAGGCCCAGCCATAGTGAAAAAGTGCGTTTCATCTAGAGTCTCCTTGGGAGCGGCGGGAAGCATCTTGCCCGCGGGCTCAAAAATTCAAATTCTCTCGGCCGGCCGCAGATAGGCGTAAAGACTATGCGTGGCGAAGCTTTGACCTACAGGCATCGGCGACGTGGTTTTCTTGTCAGCCCACACGCTGACACAGCCCCGCGTATAGACCGGAGCCCATTCCACAGAGCGCATTTACCTCAAAACCACGTTAAATCCAATCCACTGCGCAATACAAGTTGTCTTTAAGTTGTCTTTTGCGCAGTTATCGCCAGGCACAACCTCAACTATCGTCCCATTTTTCAGGACGAAGCGGTCGGAAGAGAAATTGCCTGCTGAATCGCAAAGCTATTTGCCGTTCGAATCCTTATCGTAGTGTGCCCGATAAAGCGCAGGTGTGGCCTGCGTCACACACTAAAATAAAACTATGGGAACCCTGATCCGCCGCGCTACACCCGCCGACGCCCCGCAAATTCTTGCCTTTATCCGTGCTTTGGCGGCTTACGAGCGCGCCCCCGAGGCTGCCGTTGCCACCGAAGAGGATCTGCTGCGCGATGGCTTTGGTCCCCGCCCTTTCTTCGATTGCCTGATCGCCGAGCATGACGGCCGTCCCGCCGGTTTCGCTCTATTTTTTTACAACTACTCCACCTGGAGAGGACGGCCCGGCATCTATCTCGAAGATCTCTTCGTGTTGCCCGAGCTGCGCGGCAAGGGCATCGGCAAGGCTCTGCTGCAACGGGTAGCGGCTGTCGCCCTTGAGCAGGGCTGCCAGCGCCTCCAGTGGCAGGTTCTCGACTGGAACACTCCGGCGATCGACTTTTATCGCGCCATGGGCGGCGAGTTTCTCGACGAGTGGCGCAACGTGCGCGTCAGCGGCGAGGCCATTGCCCGGCTGGCCCAAACGGAGGTCGCACAGTGAAGATTCGCGTGATCGGCGGCGGACTGGCCGGACCGGAGGCCGCGCTGACCGCGGCGCGGCTGG
>PMHC01000297.1 GCA_003156495.1 Acidobacteriaceae bacterium | reverse complement strand
AGACCCCAACGATGTCGCCCGCTTTCTCGATCTCGGCTTCCCCTTTGCCGCCCTTTTAACCAACTGCGAGCGCCATTGGCCCTTTCGCCTCGCCGCGCTCGGCTATCTGCCCGTCGGGTTGGTCGCCGTCTTGCTCACCGCTTCGCGCGAAGGTTTTATGGCCGCGATCGTGGCCTTTGCCGGCGCCGGCCTCCTCCTCGCGCAAAGCCATCCACGGCGTCTCGCCGCTGGACTCCTCGTGCTGCCGCCGGCCGCCGCCGCCTTCTGGTTCATTGTTCCCAGCGCTACGCTGGCGCGGCTGGCCACCATCCNNCCGGCTGGCGCGCCTTCGCGCACTCCCCGCTGCTTGGTTCCGGCGCCGGTTCTTTTGTCGCCGCATCACGCCTGGCCTCTATGGACACGGCGCACAACACCGCGCTCTCCATCCTGGTTGGCGGCGGCCTCTGCGCGCTCTTCCTCGCCTCCATACTCTTCGTGCTGGCCCTGCGCGCCGCCTTCTCCACTCGCGGCCCGCTGCGTCTGGCGCTCGTCACCTCGCTCATGGTCTGGGCCGTCGCCTCGCTCGCCGCCACCGCTGAAGAAAATCGCGCCACCTGGCTGCTCTTTGCCATCGTCGCCGTCGCCGCCCGCCTCCACAATGAAGCCCCGGAAGAAACGACGATTTGTTTCTCATCCGCCGGCCATGCTGCGCCCGCTTCCCAACCCGCTATTCATCTTGCGGAGGTGTAACACAACGCATTACGGCTTTGAGCGATTTGGAACATCTTTTTGGCCGGCGTGAAATAGTAATGTGGTTTTACATTTTGCGGATATGCACATCGGGCATTGCAAGAAGTGTCAGGGCACAACTTTAGTGCCGGAGTCGATGAACTCTGTTCCTTCCATCCCGCCTGTAGCCGCCGCGCCAACGCCCGCCAGCGTTCATCGCGCGATCCTCCATGCGGCCATTTCTGTCGGCGCGGCCGGCATCATCGTCAAACTTGTCGCCACCTTCAAAGAGATCGCCGTCGCTTCGGTCTACGGCCGCTCCGATTCGATGGACGCCTTCCTGGCCGCCGCCCTCATCCCCGGCCTGCTCGTCAATCTCATCTCCGAATCGCTGAATCAGGCTCTCGTTCCCACGCTCGTCCGGGTGAGGGAACAGGAGGGCCGCGAGCGCGCGCAGCAATTGCTATCGAGCGCGATGCTCTGGATCTGCCTGCTATTGACCGCGGTCTCGCTGGCCATGGCCCTTGCCGCGCGCGGCTTTTTCCCGCTGATTGCTTCGAACTTCCCCCCCGGCAAGCTCGCTCTCGCCGTTCATCTCTTCTACGGCCTGCTGCCGATCGTCGTCATCACCGGCATCGCCACCAACTGCACTGCCGTCCTCAACACTCTCGACCGCTTCATTCTGCCGGCTCTCGCGCCTGTCGTGATTTCTCTCTCGATCATCGTCGGAGCTTTGTTCTATGGCGGCCGTTACGGCATCTGGGCCATGGTCTACGCCACTCTGGCCGGCTCGCTGCTGCACGCGATTCTCGTCGCCGTCATGATGGAGACGCGCGGTCTCCGCTTTCGCCTGCGCTTCCATGGTTTCGACGCGGCCACGCGCGAGGTCGCCGGCCAATACGGCCCGGTGCTGCTCAGCGGAGTGGTCGCCTCCGGCGGGCTGCTCGTCGATCAGTCGATGGCCGCCATGCTCGCCGCCGGCAGCGTTTCGGCTCTGGTCTACGCCAACCGCTTTGTCAGCGTGGTGCTCACGTTGCTGGCCGGCGCCATCTCCACCGCCATCGTGCCGTACTTCTCGCGCATGATCGCCCACCGCGACTGGTCCGGTTGCCGCCACACTATTCATACCTGGATTCGGATCACCGCGCTGGTCTCGGTGCCCATCGCCGTCGCGCTCATCGCCGTCGCCCGTCCGCTGGTTCGCATCGCCTACCAGCACGGCCGCTTCGGCCCCGCTGACACCCTCATCGTCGCCGCGACGCTGGCCATGTACGCCATTCAGATTCCCTTTATCGTCGTCAGCCGCATCGACTACCGCTTCATCGTCGCCATGCGCCGCACCGATCTCGTCCTCTACTGCGGCCTCATCAATCTCGCGCTCGACATCGTTCTCAATCTCCTCCTCATGCGCTGCTTCGGCGTCGCCGGAATCGCTCTTGCCACCTCGCTCTGGGCCGTGAGCACCTTCATCTATCTTCGCTACTGGAGCGCGAAACTGCTGGCGCAAGCCGAGGCCGCCTCATGAGCGCGCGATATCTCCTCCGCTTTGACGATCTTTCTCCCACCGTCTCCGCCGGGCGTTGGTCGCCTCTCGCCGCTCTCGTTGCCGAGTTCCATCTGCGACCAATACTCGCCGTCATTCCCGACAATCACGATCCGGAATTGGAAGCCTCGCCGCCGGATGCAGATTTTTGGAATCAGATGCGCTCCCTCGAAGCTGCCGGCGCAACCATCGGCCTGCATGGTTATCGTCATCTTTGCCAATCTCATGGCCGCGGCCTCGTCGATCTTCATCGCGTCACGGAGTTCGCCGGCGTCGAATTCGCCACCCAGCGCGCCTGGATCGCCGCAGGTCTGCGCCTTTTGCGCGGCCATGGCCTCAACCCGCGTATCTGGGTCGCGCCCCGACACGGTTTTGATGCGCGCACGCTCGCCGCGCTACGCGTCGAAGGTCTCTCGCTGCTTTCAGACGGTTTCGCCCGCCGTCCCTTCATCCGCCGTGATCTTACCTGGATTCCGCAGCAGCTTTGGGGGCCGGTCGACAAACCCAACGGTCTTTGGACGATCTGTCTGCACCCGAACTCCACCGGCGACGATCAGCTTGCGGCGCTGCGCGCATTTCTCGTCCTCCACGCCAACCAGTTCCTCTCCGTCGATGAAGCGCTGCTCCAATTTCCGCCCGCTCCCTTGCCGCTGGCCGAGCGTCTCTACGCCGGCATGGTCTTTCGCCGTCTCAAATGCGCCCGGTTGTACAAGGCGATTCGCCGCCGTGTACGGCTGCGGTCGAGCAATTCGCCATAAAGCGCCTCCCATCGATCCAGAATCGACTCCAGGCCGAAGCGCCGCGTCACTTCGCTCTGCGACCATTCGCCTATAGCCCTCCGCCCGGCGGTCGAAGCGCTCATCAGCTTTTCCATCGCCGCGGCGAGGCTGTCGGCGTCGCCCTGGCGGGCCAGCCAGCCGGTCCAGCCATTCTCTACCACCTCGCGCGTTCCGGCAACATCGGTGGCGACCACGGGCTTACCACAGGCTCCAGCCTCCAGCANNGGCCAGCACAACTCCGTCGGCGGCCTGCATCCAACGCCGCACCTCGGACGAAAAGCCCAAAAAACGCACGCGGCTTTCTACGCCAAGCTGCACGGCCATCCGCGCCAACTCATTGTGCAGCGGCCCTTCGCCCAATATCAGCAGTTGCGCTGCTTTCGGTAATCCGGCCAGCGCGCGCAGCAGCGTGGGATAGTCCTTGACCGTCTCCAGCCTTCCCACGGCCAGCCACAGAAATTCATCCTTTAGCCCCAGCGCCTGTCGCGCCTCGGCGCGCATCTGTTCCTCCGGCCGCCAGGCATTTACGTCGATCCCGTTTCCCAGCACCA
>PMHC01000320.1 GCA_003156495.1 Acidobacteriaceae bacterium | reverse complement strand
CCGCCGCCAGCACCGCCGCCGAACCCAGCGTGAAGACCACCGGCGGTTCGCCCGCGTTCAAAAATTTTTCCAGATGCGGCGGCAGCGCTCCGTTGCCCGCCTCGGCATCGTAAAAACAAAATCCGGCAATGAGCGTTTGCTGTGGCCAGTCTTTTTGCTCGACGCCCAGCGCGCGCGAAAACAGCGCCAGCACCAACTCCGGCGAGTTTTTAGCGTCGAAGAGTGGATTGGGGCCCTTGGGCAGCCCCAACTCGCGCCGCAGTTCGTAGACTGGCTCCGGCCACTTGCGCGTAACAAAGCGCGCCAACCGCTTCATCGCTCGCCCCATTCCCGGCGCTTTGTCGGCCCGCGCCAGCCGCGGATACGGCGGCAGTACCGGCGGATCGTAGGCCGAGAAAAACGAGAACGGTGCCAGCACATAGCTTGCCCAGGGAATTCCGGTCACATCGGCGACGATCGGTCCGGCATAGTTCAACTCGCCCAGCAGCAGCAAATCGGCGCGCGCCGGCTTGGTTGCCGCGTCCAGCAGGTCGGCGTAGGTATCGTGCAGCACAGGATACAGAAACTCGCGCAGCCCGGTCTCCGTGCCCTTGTTGATGTCGTAGATCATCTCCACGAGCTTGGTGTTTTCCGGGTCAATGTCCGGCCGCAGCGCGTGAAACTCCAACCCCAGCGGCGCGATCCTCGTCCGGTACACATCGGGCAGCGCCATTACCGGCGTGTGGCCGCGCCGTTTCAATTCCAGCGCGACGGCGATCAGCGGATTGGTGTCCCCATAGGTTCCAATATTCGAAAGAACGATGCGCACTTCAGATCTCCCTCGTGCGTAAAAGACCCGCAATCTAGAGGGTAAAACATTGGAGTAGCCGTGCGGCCAGGCTTTCCTGCCGCCGGCTTTTTCGTGTAGCTTCAAAGATGAGCCATTCTCGTCCGATGAAGCTGTTTCTCTTTATTCTCGCTGTTGTCGTCGTGGCCGTTTCGCTCTTCGCCGACTACAAGTGGCGCCGCTGGATGGCCGCTCGCCGCGACCGCAAGTAGGCCGTCGCATGATTTCTTTGTCCATCGTCCCGCAGTTTTCGCTTCGCGCCTCTCCCGTTACAATATGAGCAGGGAGCTGTCCAACCGATATGTCTTACATTCAAGCCTTCAGATGCGGCTTTTGCCGCCCTCGTATCGTTTTGTCGCTCGCTTTTGCAGCCGCGGCGCTGTTTGCCGTTCCGTCCGCGCGTGCCCAGTTCAACGCGCCGCGAACCACGCAGGTGCATGACGCCTCGGCCCTCAAGCCGCCTGCCGGAGCGCGTGTTGCCATCGTCGAGTTCTCCGATCCGGAGTGCCCCGATTGCGCTCGCGCCAATCCTCTGCTCAAGGAAGCCGCGCAGAAGTACGGCATTCCCTGGGTGCGCCACGATTTTCCGCTGCCCTATCACCCATGGGGTTTTCAGGCAGCCGTCAATGCCCGCTTTCTTGACACCAAGGGCAAAAAAATCGGCGACGATTATCGCGACTACATCTTCTCGAATCAAAATTCGATCGAGACCATGCCCCAGCTTCGGCAATTTACCGAGCGGTTTGCCGCCGCGCACAAAATCGCGCTGCCCTTCGCCATCGATCCCACGGGCAAGTTCACTCAGGCCGTCAAGGCCGACTACGCGCTCGGCCAGCGCATCGGCATCGATCACACGCCCACCATCTGGGTGGTGACCAACGGCGCGCATGCCGCGCCTTTCGTTGAGGTTGTCGATCGCAGCCGGCTCTTCCAGATGATCGACCAGGCCATCGCGCAGACCCGCGGACACTAGCGCCAGGCTCAGCGCGCGGTTCATCCTCTCGGCCACGGAGACGCTCATGCGGCTAGGCTGGACCGCGCGCGATAGCCTCTGATAGAACTTGCCGAGGCCGCCCAAGGCGATTTCCCCTTTGTCTTCGGCTGCCGCAAATGGGAATCGTTTATTGAACTTTTGCATACGAAAGACGATTTGGGTATTGACAGCACGGCCGTTGCCGAATTAGCTTGCCCGCAGGAATCAAAAACACATTCGAGGCATGTACCTATGAAATGGTACGAAAGTGCCCCTGCGATTCCGGGCTTGGCGATTGCTCTTGCGGCCATGTTACTGGGAGGAATGGTAACGGCTGCTCTGATCGCCTCGATGACGGTATACGCAGGGCGTGGGCCCTCGCTGATTTTCTTGCTCCCCAGTATTGTCGTTACCGCGGTGGTCTTTCTCCTCGTGGTCGCGCTGGTCGTTCTGCGCGCGCGGGCCGATCGCGCGTACCAAACGGACAAAGACTTTCTGGACGCATTTCTCGAGCACGTTCCCGGCAATGTGTTCTTCAAGGATCGCAACAGCCGTTTTATCCGCATCAATCGCGCGACGGCCAACTATTTCGGCCTCTCCGATCCCGTGCTGGCGGTGAATAAAACCGACGCCGACATCTTCAGTCCGCAGCACGCCAGCAAAGCTTTCGCGGACGAACAAAGGATCATCCGCACTGGCCAGCCGTTAATCGAGATGGAAGAAAAAGAAACTTGGCCGGATGGCCATGAAGCCTGGGTGCTCACCTCCAAGATGCCGCTCAAAAACCGGCAGGGGCGCATCGTGGGCACCATGGGCATCTCCCGCGACATTACCGACCGCAAGCGCGCCGAGCTGCGCATCCACTATATGGCGCTGCACGACGCCCTGACCGGCCTGCCCAATCGCTCGCTTTTGGAAGATCTCCTCACTCAGGCCATCGCCCTAGCCTGCCGCAACAAAAAACATGTCGCGGTGATGATGCTCGATCTCGACCGCTTCAAATACGTCAACGATTCTTTCGGGCACCATGTCGGCGACCAGTTGCTCGAAGAGGTGTCGTTGCGCCTGCGTAGCGCTTTGCGCGAAAGCGACATTGTGGCCCGTCTTGGCGGCGATGAGTTCATCATCTGTCTGCCGGCAATCGAGTCGTTGAGCGATGCCGAGCTTGTTTCGAAAAAGCTGATCGAGAAGCTGGTTGAACCCCTCCAGATTGAAGACCACTGCATCAAGATTGGCGCCAGCATCGGCATCTGTGAGTATCCTACGCACGGTGAAAACTCTCACCAACTGCTGCAAGCCGCCGATGTCGCCATGTACGAGGCCAAGAAAAAAGGTGGCGGCGGCTTCAGCTTCTTCGTCCCGGAACTCACCGACGCCATGCGCCTGCGGCAAAAGCTCGAGCTCGAACTGCATCACGCTCTGGCGCGCAATGAGTTTGTACTCTACTATCAGCCGCTGGTTTCCACTGTTTCGGACGGCATCACCGGCGTCGAGGCGTTGCTCCGTTGGCGGCATCCCGAGCGGGGCATCATCTATCCCAACGCCTTCGTCCCGCAGTTGGAAGATCTCAGCCTCATGGTCAAGGTAGGCTATTGGGTGCTTAAAACCGCCTGCCTGCAAAACGCGGCTTGGCAAAAAGAGGGTCTGCCGCCGGTGCGCATGATGGTCAACCTCTCGGACTCTCAGTTTTATCGCGGCGACATTGTGAGCAGCGTCAGAAGTGCGCTTGCTGAGTCGGGGCTTGCCCCCCAATGGCTTGAGCTTGAACTGACTGAATTGCTGATGCTCGATGACTCAGAGAACACCGCCAAGATCATGCGCGAGTTAAAACAAATCGGCGTCAGCCTCTCGCTTGACGATTTCGGCACCGGCTGGTCTTCGCTCTCCTACCTCAGACGCTTTCCCGTCGATCGCATCAAGATCGATCGCTCGTTTTTGCGCGACATGGCTTCCGAGCCCGCCGCCGAAGCCGTTGTCAAAAGCATCCTATGCCTCGGCCGCGACCTCGGTCTGGCTTGCGTTGCCGAAGGCGTGGAGACCTCAGAACAGTTGGCCTACTTCAAAAAACAGCGTTGCGCGGAAGTGCAGGGCTTCTTCTACAGTCCCGCCGTGCCCGCGTCGACTTGCCGCGACCTGCTGCGTTCCGGCATGACCGCCGCGGCCGCCAAACCACAGCAGCCTGTTCTGGTAAAGGTGTAGCTCGCATCGTGACGTGCAGTCTGAAGCACTTTACAAACAAAAACGGCGATCGCAGTAGCGGTCGCCGTTTTTTCTGTTCCCTAATTTCTGTTCCCTAATCCCTGTTCTATTTGCACCAGCTCCGGCCCCTTGTCGGGCGGCGGCGTTGTTGGTTCGCCGGGCGAAACGGTTTTAGTTTGCGGCGCGCGCCAGTGGTCGATGTAGCTGATCCGGTGTACGCAGCCGATGGTGCAGTTGGGCGAACAGGTTTTGGCGGTCAAAAATTCTCGCCGTACATCTTCGCGCGTGTACTCGGCCACCGGCACGCCCGGCCAGCCTCTCTGCTGGCTGCAGTAGTGCACCAGCCCGTCTTCGCAGATGTACAGGTAGCGCGATCCGGCACGGCAGCGCCACACATTCGGCCGACCGGCCGCAATCGCTTCCTGAAACTTGTCGAAGCGCGCGTAGTTGGTCTTCTTCCGGTTGGCGATGGCGTGGAAAATCTTCGCTTCGTTTTCCTTGAGCGGCTTCAGTTGCCCGCTGCCGTCGTGGATGATGCCGATTGTCGATTCGAAACCCAGCCCCAGCGCCCGTCGGCTGATTGTCAGCGCGTCCTCTGGATTGCTGATTCCTCCGCCCACCACCGAGTTGATGCTCACGTGGAACTCGGCGTATTGCGCCAGCATCTCCAGACGTTTGTCGAGCGTCTTCAGGCTTTTCATCGACACTTCGTCCGGCGTCAGGTTGTCGATCGAGATCTGCATGTGGTCGAGCCCGGCGCGGTTTAGCCGCTCGATTCGCTCGGGATTGAGCAGGTAGCCGTTGGTGATCATGCCGGCGATAGCGCCCGTCCGCCGGATGCGCCGGACGATCTCGTCCAGCTCGGGGTGGGTCAGCGGCTCGCCGCCCGAAATGCCGATCATCGCCGTGCCGAGACGGCCCAGCGCGTCGATCCGCCGGTACATCTCTTCGAGCGGCACGGGTTTCGAGACTTTGTCGTACTCGTTGCAATAACCGCAGCTCAGGTTGCAGTACCGCGCCGGCACAATCTGCACCAGCACCGGGTGGCCAGTGTGGAGCAGCGCCCATGCCACCATCTTCAACTCGCGTACCTTCCGTGTCGCCGCGATCCAGCGGCCATGTATCGTCGATCTACGCGCTTTTGCCATTGGCTTCTATTTTATAGAACGCTGCATACCGACGCGAAGTTGCGTGCGGAATGGGGAACTGAATGGGGTGCCCCGTCCTAGCTTTGCTAGGGCGGGGTAGGGGCATGACATGTGTCCCCTCCATCACAGACACCTTTTTCGATGCCTGCCAAAACTCTTTCCATGCCCTCCCACCTTCGGCGATACCAGCAAACCCGTGACCTGCATTTTGTCACCTTTAGTTGCTATCGCCGTCAGCCTAAACTCGGCAGACCCGACGTACGGGAAGTCTTTGAACATGCGCTGGAGCGTACGCGGCAAAGATACGGGCTCCGCGTGATCGGTTATGTCGTCATGCCCGAGCATGTGCATCNNTTTGGCAGGCGCGCTACTACGACTTCAACGTGTGGACGGCAAAGAAAGAAACCGAGAAGTTGAAATATCTGCATCGTAATCCGGTTGCGCGCGGACTGGTTGCCAAGCCGGAAGAGTGGCCGTGGTCGAGCTTCCGCCACTATGCAACGG
>PMHC01000063.1 GCA_003156495.1 Acidobacteriaceae bacterium | reverse complement strand
CCGCCGATCTGCTGGCCGCGCTCGGCCAGGGTAAACACACCTCGCATCAGGTGCTGGCCAAGATGGCGCCGGGCATCGCCAGCCTGCCCGAGGCCGAGCCCGCCGCAGAAATCAAACCCGGCGGGCGGTTGCGCCTGGCCGGAACCGAAGCGCTCCAGGTCGAGGGCCAGAGCGATCTGCTCGTCTATCGCGCGCGCTGTTGCAATCCCATCCGCGGCGAAGAGATTGTCGGCTACGTTACCCGCGGCAAGGGCGTGGCCGTCCACGCGCGCAATTGCCCCAACGTGCAGAACTTGCTTTACGAAAGCGATCGCCGCATCAACGTCGAGTGGGCCGACACGCCAGCCAGCGCCGCCGGCCCCAAGCAGCATTATCCGGTCAAAGTCACCGTCTTCTGCGACGACCGCACCGGCATGTTGAAGGAGCTGACCGCCGTCATCTCCGACGAAAACGCCGACATTCGCGGCGTGGACTTGAAGCGCAACGAGATGGGCGAGGCCGTCATCGAATTTGTCGTCGAAACCGAAGACCTGCACCACCTGAACCGCATCGTTCTCGGCCTGCGCCGCGTCGGAGGCGTACGCCAGGTGCAGCGCGCGCATAAAGCGTAAAAGCAGCTTTCAGCCGTCAGCTCTCAGCTTTTAGCTCGATGCTTAAAGCGACGCGTTATTGAATGCTTATTCTTGCCGCCGCGAAGCCGCGATCGTCTGCAATGCGCCTTGCTAGCTCCGCTAACTCCGCCAGTTTCGCTTTCTTTGCCCTAACTCCGTGACCGCTTGAACTTGTACCATCGAGGGTGCCCCCGGTCTCGATTTTGAGATGGGGGAATCACAACACGATGGATCAAAATCATCTGGTCACGCTCCTAGGGAAAATCTCTTGTAAGTGTAGAGTGGCTTTGAAGGGGCACGGCTTTAGGGGCTGCGGAAAAACTCTTATTCCGGAAAAGCNNGCCCATAAATCGTGGGCTTTAGCCCCTGAGGGACGATTTTCTCCTCTATACCATCGGGTGATTTGCCCCTAGCCTCAGCAAAATCAACCGCGAATTTTTCCTTCTAAAATTAAAGTATGATTCGTATCTTTCAGCCCATCCCCGCGGCTAGCCTGCAACTGTATGCCTTCGACCTTGACGGCACGATCATCGACTCCACGCAGGATTTGTGCAACAGCGTCAATGCGACGCTGGCGGAACTCAAGCTCGCGTCCCTTCCCGACAAAATCGTTTCCGGCTTTGTCGGCAACGGCGTGCCGCTGCTGCTGCGCCGCTCGCTGGGCCGTGCGCTGGCCGCCGCGCCCGAAGCCGTCGATCAGGCGCTCTTCGGCCGCGCGCAGAAATTCTTTCTGCCTTATTACGAGCAGCACATGCTCGACTTCACCCGTCCCTACGCAGGCGCGCTCGAAACCCTTGAAGCGCTGGCCGCCACCGGCCGCCGGCCCGACGCAAAAAAAACGCTGGCCGTCTGCACCAACAAGCCCGAGCGGCACTCGGTGGGCATCTGCAAGGCTCTGGGCATCGACAAATACTTCATGCGCATTTACGGCGGCGATAGCTTCAAGACCCGCAAGCCCGACCCCGAAGGCCTGCGCGCGTTGATGGCCGAAGCCGGCGTTACTCCGCAAACCACGGTGATGATCGGCGACAGCAAAGGCGACATTGGAGTGGCGCGCAACGCCGGCACGTGGAGCCTGGGCTGCGCCTTCGGTTTTGGCCCGCAAACGCTGCTTGAAAACAGGCCAGACGTACTCGTTGACACGGCCAAGGACTGGACGCGCCTTCTGCTGCCGGAGTAAAACGCGAAGGCCGGAGTAAAGCGTGAAAGAACAATCGACCAGGAAAATATTCTCAGACGGAGTTCGGCGCGAGCCGCCAAACAAATGGTCGCAGGTTGAGAGAGCTACACCAGATTGAGCGCGGCTGTTCCTTTGCGCGGGGCGACAAAGCCTTCGGCATGCGCCACAATAGCCAGCTTTTCTTCGCTGAGTAATTTGCGAATCTCACCGCGCGCGTGGTCGGCCCAAGGGCCGCCGCTGTCGAGCTTGATGTATGCCTGCCAATGGCGCAGCGCCAAACGCCCTTGCCCGGTGCGCTCGTAGGCCAACGCCAGATTGTAGTGCGCATCGGCGTAGCGGGGCGCCAGCGTCACGGCCTTCAGATACGCGACAATCGACTCGCTGAGCCGGCCCAATTCGTCGAGCACGTTGCCCAGGTCGAAATAAGCCAGCACATAGCTGGGATCGGCTGCGGTGGCCTCGCGGTAAAGCTCCTCGGCGCGCCGATACTGGCGCATGTGGAAGTAGATTGTGCCCAGGTTGATGGCCGCGGCCGCGTAGTGAGGATCGATCTCGAGAATCTCTTCGTAGAGCGAAATCGCGCGCTGTTTTTCGCCGGCCTCTTCGGCCTGCACCGCATCTTGAAAGCGCTCTTGAATTCCATCCGTGTGGGCGGGACCGGGCAAACGCAGCAGCGCTGCCGACGCAACGGCTAGCGCGGGCTGGCCGCCGCCCTCAAAGTCGAAGAGCAGTTGGCGGCGCACCGGATCGACCACCTCGCCCTGATGCTGAAAAATCAGACGCGTTCCGCGACGCACCACGCGCGCCTCTTGCAGCGGATTGGCCATGCCGGAAACGGCCTTCATCGCCAGGATCGATTCGCGAATCGAAGCGGCGGGCACTGACTCGGCGCGCAGCGTGCTCAGCGTGCGCAACTGGCCTAGATCTTGAAAGCTGTAAACTTCTTTTTGCGGAATAAGTCCTGCGCGCTCCCATGCCTGTAGTTGGCGGGAACTGATCTCGAAGATGCGCAACACGTCCTGACNNATCTTGACGATGATAGATGGTCACTCCGGTCTGCTCTCCCATGCAGCATTCCATTCGACGGCGCGATTCCTGCCGCCGAAAACTTGGCTCTTTTCCATCGACCTTCGTTCGGCCATTTCCTCCGCTGTAAAGAAGCTTTACGCAGGAAACCTTCTGTTTGTGATTATGCCAAGAGCGGGAGTGGATAAACCGTCTCTTACCCCCGTGTCAACAAAAAACTGGTGGATAACCGGTATTTAATTTGGTTCAAAGCCTTCAGTACATAGGATTTTTACACGAATCGGGCCGGAAGCCGCGCCGCGTCAACCTCCGCGTGGAGTTCCTCTTGCGCGTCCTGATGGCGACGCAGCGTAAGCACCGTCAACGCCTACGGCCGCCCCTGAACAAACGGAGGGATGCGCCCAGCGCTTGATGGTGTTATCCAACATGGGGGAACACCTCGTACCCGGAAGCCTGCCACCGAACAAGAGACGAAGATGTGTCTAGAAACACCACGAGGAGTGACTTGTGTCACGAAAAATGCCCAATTCCTCTCGCCTTTGAAAGTTTTAATGACGATAGAAACCGTTAATGGGGGAAGAGCCATAACGCGCCAACAAAATAACCCGATAGGGTTAGAAAGGCTCAAGAAGAGCCGTCAGCCAGCGTGAGGAGCTTCTGATGCGGTTTCAACTCGAGCCACAATCATTAATTACGGCCAGCACCCAGTTCTGGGAGCAGATGCTCTGTATGCACCTGGAGCCGCTGCCCGAAAGCGAGGTTTTCTGCGTCGATGTCGGACATTTGAAGGGTTACGTAGATCTCTCCGGCAAGTGGAAGGGACGGATCGAGGTTCGTCTGGCCAAAAGCCTGGCTTACGCGGCCACGGCGGCGATGATGATG
>PMHC01000111.1 GCA_003156495.1 Acidobacteriaceae bacterium | reverse complement strand
GCGAGCGGCGAGCCGAGCCAGCCATCGCGACCGACGCAGGAGACGCCGACGATGCCGCCGCGCGGACGATGGAAGCCACGGCCTTCGATGATTTCTTTGACCGGCGTTGCGCGATTTTCAGCGCGCAGATCGAAGTCGAGAATCTCTTTCCACATGGGCGCGAGATAGACGAGGTGGCGCTGCTGGCCGGTGTACTCCTGCGTGATCTGGAGCTCCATGGCGGAGTTGGTTTTTTCGAGGCCGGAAAAGAGTGGCGAAATCGGCTCGCGAGCCTGAAAGTCGATGGGGCCGTACTTGATTTGGACGATCACGTTCGATGCGAATTTGCCGTCGAGGGGGTGGAAGATGTCGTAAGCGGCGCGGGCGCGGTCGGCCTTCAGGTCGTTGTAGTCGAGGTGACTGTTGTAGACGAAGGCGCGATAGAGAACGACGCCGCCGTGGGGCGCGAGCGCATCGGCCAAGAGGTTGGCCGCATCGGCGGGGCTGCGGCCGAAGCTGGCCGGACCAGACGCGCCTTCGGAGTCGGCCTTGACGGTGAAGCCGGCGAAGTCGGGAATTTGCGCGTAGATTTCGCCGACTTTGGCAGCCCACCAGGCTTTGACGGCAGGGTCGAGCGGGTCAAAAGTTTTAAGACCGCCGATTTTTTGCGGGCTGGCGATGTCGACGCTGATGGCCAGACGGACGCCATAGGGGCGCATGAGGTCGGCAATGCGGGCCAGGCCGCGAATCCTCTCTGGCGTGAGAAAAGGCGCGGCGTCGTTAACGTTGTTTACATTGCAGCCGTTGATGCCGACCGAGGCGAGCAGGCGCGCGTATTCGCCGACGGCGCTGAGATTGTCGCGCACTTTTCCGTTCTCAAAAAAAATCGAGCGGCCGGCGTAGCCGCGCTCGATGGAGCCGCTGGCGTTGTCCCACTCGTTGACCCAGCGAATGGGCATGGTGGGCGACTCGGCGATGACGGTTTTAGGTGCATGGCCAGTGGTCGAGAGCGTGCGCAGCAGAGCGAATGCGCCGTAGAGCGCGCCGCGCGGGCTGCCTCCGGCGACGATAAGAAGCCGTGCGCCGGCAGCGCGAGAGTCGGCGAGCCAAAAGCCTTCAGGCGTGAGCGTGGCGGGCAGTTTCAGCGCGGGATAAGCGGCGTGTAACTGATCGAGCGTGCCGACGACGATTGCCTCGCCGGCGCTGTTTTTATCGATGGCGGGCGACGAGCCATAGAGATTATCGATTCCCTGGGCAAGTTCTTTGACCGCGGCGCTTTCGACCGGATCGCTGCCCAACGCCTGTACGCGCGTGGGGACGGGCGGAAGGCCGTGGAAATGACCGGGGCGCAGCCAGGCCTGATCGGCGGTTTGGGCGAGAGCGGCGGCGGCGAAAAACACAATTGACGAAAATGCCGTTAGGAAATCGATTTTCTTTGGCATCGCGGACGGCTCCCCGGCCGTTCTCTAACGTTCTATCATTTTTGCGCGGCGGTTGGCGCGGGAGATTTTTTTAAGCGAGGAGTTCGGCGCGGCGCAGACCGCGAAGGGCGTTGGTCAGGTAAATTGCATTGGCGCGATGCAGATCGTCCAACGTCAGCACGCGCTCTTCGATTTCAGCGCGGGTTTGGAGCAGATGGCGGCGATAGACGCCGGCCAGCAGGCCGCAGCCGATGGGCGGTGTGAACCAGCGGCCGTCAATTTCGACAAAAACGTTGCTGATGGCGCCTTCGGTCAGCTCATCGCGAAGGTTGAAGAAGAGCAGGTCGTCGAGGCCTTCGCTGCGGGCCTGCTGAAAGGCGGCGGCGTAGAGCGGCCGGTGCGTGGTTTTGTGGAAGAGCATGGGATCGGCGGGATCGGTGCGCTGCGATGCAATGCGCACACGGGCGACGCGCGCGGAGACTTCGGCGGTGAACGGCTGGTCTTCGAGATGCAGCTTGCCTTCCGCGTTGAGAAGCAGGCGGAGTTTGCGCGGCGCGGAAAATTGCCGGGCATGAGCCGCGAGCGCCGCTGCGATCTTTTCGCGATCGCAAGGAAAATCAAAATAGCTGGCCGAATCCGCGAGCCGGTCAAGGTGCAGTTCGAGAAGCGGGAAACCTTCGTCCCAGAGCATGGTTTCGATGAGCGAAAAAGGCTCGGGCGCGCGGCCGGCGCGGTGCGTAAGGAACTCGGCCTTCAGCAGACACTCGCGAAATTCCGCTTCTGGATCGGAATCGATGACGATGCCGCCGCCGGAGCCCATGGTGCCGCGATGGCCGTCGAGCTCAAGGGTGCGAATGGCGATGTTGAAGATGGTTTGCCGCGGCGAGAAGAAACCGATAGCTCCGGTATAGAGGCCGCGGGGCGAATCTTCAAGCGCGGCGAGCAACTGCATGGCCCGCAGCTTGGGCGCGCCGGTGATGGAGCCGCAGGGAAAGAGCGCGCGAAAGAGTTCATGCAAGCCGACTTCGGAGCGCAGCTCGGCGCTGACGGTCGAGGTCATCTGCCAGAGGGTGGGGTAGCGCTCGACGGCGAAGAGCGGGTCGGCGCGCACGCTGCCGATGCGCGCCAGGCGGCTGAGATCGTTGCGCACCAGATCGACGATCATAAGATTTTCGCTGCGGTTTTTTGGGTCGTGGCGCAGCCACTCGGCGATGGCGCGATCTTCGCGCGTGGTGCGGCCGCGCGGGGCGGTGCCTTTCATGGGACGGGAAACGATGTGTCGCGTGACGCCGTCGTCGTCGATGCGAAAAAATAGCTCGGGAGAAAAAGAGAGAACGCGTTGATCGGGTCGCCAATGGAGAAAGGCTCCATAGGGGGCTGGCTGATGCGCGCGGAGTTGCGCGTAAAGCGCGGCGGCGTTGCCTGAAGTTTCGAGCTTTATGGGCGCGGTGAAGTTGAGCTGATAAACGTCGCCGGCGCGAATCCACTTATGAATCGCGGCGATGCGCTGTGCGTACTCGTCTTGCGCGAGAGGGAATTCGGCGGTGAGGCTAGGCGCGGTTTCATCTTCGGGCATCGCTGCGCGATCGCGAAAGCGCTCGAGTTGCGGCGGATCGCCGCCGATGAATTTTCCCGCGTCGTGGTCGAAGAGATAGCAGTGGTCGTAGATGGCGATCCAGGCAAGGGGCTGACCGGCTTGGCCGGGGCGCAGGCAGGCTTTGGGTTCAAAGGCAATTCCGCACTCGTAGCTGAAGAAACCCGCCGCGTAAAAGCCAGCGGCAAGCGCGTTTTCTATAGCGGCGAAAAGGGGAGGAATTTCATCGGCGCGATGAGCTTCAAGCACGCGCAGGGGAGCGGTGAAGAGGCGCGACCACGAGCCTTCAAGCAGGACGGTGGCCGGCGTTTGCTCCACCAGCGCATAGAGCTCTGCCGGAAGCGGACAAGCGAGCTCCATGCGGCGAATGCGCGGCCCTTACTTAACCGTTAGCGCCAGAGAGGTGGACTCGGTGATGGAGGAGACGCCGGTGCTGGATTGTCCGGTGATGGTGATGGTGTAGGTGCCGGAAGGCGTTGCCGGAGTGGTGGTGGGGCCGTGGTGGTAGTAGTCGTAGCGGGAGTTGCAAGCGGTCGTCCCGATGAGGGAGACCAGCCCGACCAGAGCTACCAGGGCGATGCGCTGAAGCCAGCGGCGGCGACGCGCGCCCCAGGCCAGTCCGCCGAGGCCAAAGATGCCCGGCAGCAGCAGCGCCCACTCGACGGGATTGGCGGAGCGGTGACTGCCGGCCGGCGGTACAAGCCGCGTGGTGCCTTCGGCCTGGGTCGAGATTACCTCGTCGCTGGTGAGCGCGCCGGTGGTGGTGGAAAGAATCGACACCTGAGATGGCGTGAAGCTGCTGCAGGAGGATTCATTGGGCTGTCCCGAGCAGGAGAGGGTGACATACATCGGCGCCGAGAGGGAGGAGTTATTGACCGGCGTTACCGAAACTGTAACCGTGGCGGAGGTGCCGGCGGTAACGGAGACCGAGGCCGGAGAAACGGCCATGGTGAAGTCTGCCGAACCGCTGGTTTGGGCTTGCACGCTGGAGGCATCCGAGGAAGAGCCTTGGTAAGTGGAGTCGCCGGCATAAACGGCGCGCAGCGAGTGCGCTCCGCCGGACAGCGTGATAGCCGCGGTGGCCTGCCCGTTGGCGTCGAGCGCCACACCGGCCAACTGGCTGGTTCCGTCTTTGAAAATGACGGCGCCGGTGGCAGGTGAGCCGCTGGCATCGGTGACGGTGACGGTGGCGTTGGCCTGGGTGCGGCCGTTCGTATCGTGGGTCTGGACAGCCAGAGTAGTCTGCGTGGCCGTGCTGGCCGCAGCCGCCAAGGCGGGCAGCGCCAACGTCAAGCCTAATCCCGCAACCCAATTCAGCCGCAGAGCGCGGCGGTTCATGCCTCTCACGTGCACAGCTCCAACTCTCCCGAAAGGTCGCGCGAGCAAGTCGCGCAATCGTTCCCTCCGCATATTGCCGGTTTGCCCGTTGCGGTGGACGTAGAACCTTATTGTATCCGGCGAGGGCAGGATCGGGCGACCCGGCAAATGGCGAATTTTCCCAGCCTTCCGGAAGGCTCTTCAGCAACCATTAGACGGGCGGGGGGAGGGGTTGGGAAGCGAGGGGGGAGAAAAGGCTTACGAGGGCTGAAACGGGCGTAGAATCGTACCCATCGCGCGGCGATTGGAAAGACGAGATGAGTTTGACTGCCTGGAATTGGCTGCTCACCATTCTCGGAACGGGAACAAGTATCGGCGGACTTGTCTTCAGCATCCTGGCCTGGGTGCAGGCCAAAGGTGCTCGTAAGGCCGCGAGAGAGGCGGCGGTTGCCGTTCGGGCTCGAAATCTCTCGCACAGCTTCTCGCAATGGTCGGCGGATGCGCGGGAATTACTTCAATCCGCTCGTGACCTGCGGTTTGAAAACGCCCAGCGCGCGGCCACTGATTTACTTGGCGATTTGTCGCATAATAAAGGCTGGCAGACCGGGCTGCGAGATGAATCTCCTGTGATAGGGCTCAATGAGGTGATCCGCCTGGTCGGCCTCGTGAATGAGTTTCTGGCGGAACGCGCAGATTTTGAAAACAACCAGGTGGAAATCGTTCGGCATTGCGAGGTCATCTTCCGCAAACTGAAGGAGACGTCCGGAAAGCTGGACGCGGCAATGGAGAAATAATGAGCGATGCAGAGTTGAACAAAGCAGCGGTATTGATTGTTAAACTCCTGCTCCGTACTCGCGAGGGCAGAATTCAGTGGTCCCCTTGCGCGCCCGCTCTCTTCGGGGGAAAAACCTTTATTACCGGTTTAGAAGACCAGATGAGCGCCTACCTGAGCAGAAGCGATCAGGAGTACGTCTTCGTCTTAATGGGAGCAAAAATTCCGTCGCCTGAAAATCTTGAGGGAATTGATCTGAATCAATTCATCGCTGAGAGGACGATCATCCGCATCACACTGGCCCACTCCTGGGACTCGGATGAGGATGTAACTCCCGAGAGCATTGTTTACTCCAATCTCAAACAACTTTTTCAACTCGCGGAAAATCCTAAATCTGTCTCCGAAGATCGTCTTTACCGACAGGCAATGACGTATCTCGACAAGATCGCGGTCTAATCAACCCATGATCGCTCACTTACGCGGCAAACTCATTCATAAGGAACCCGGCCAGGCGATTGTCGAGGCTGGCGGGGTGGGCTACGACGTGGTCATCTCGGTGCCCGTCTTTACGATGCTGCCCGCCGAAGGGGCCGAGACCTCGCTGCACATCCACACACAGGTGAGCGAAGACCAGATCGCGCTCTATGGTTTTCTCGATCGCGAAGAGAAACAGCTTTTTCTGCGGCTGATTACCGTGGGGGGCGTTGGTCCCAAGCTCGCCATCAAGATGCTGAGCGGCCTTTCGGTGGAGCGTACGGTGCAGGCGATTCGCGGGCAGGATCACGCGCAACTGACGCGCATTCCCGGCGTGGGCAAAAANNGCCGAGCGGCTGGTGGTCGAACTCAAAGACAAGCTCGAAGATTTTGCCGTGGCGCCGTCGCGGGCCGCAGTTGCCGGCGCGGCCGTTGACGACGTGCTTTCGGCGCTGGTGAATTTAGGCTACCAGCGCGCCGCCGCCGAGAAAGCCATCGAGCAGGCGATCGCCAAGGAGAAGACGCTGGCTGGCGATTTCGACGGACTCTTCCGCGGGGCGCTGAAGGTGATCCGGTAGAAAAGCAGCCGCTAGCTTCTAGCTGCTAGCCCCTAGCTTTCAGCCTTCAGCTTGTTGACGCGAAACTTCAATCTGCCGAGGAGAGTTTGCGATGTGCGTGCAAAAGCCGCTGTTCTTCCGCCTTTGCTAATCTTCGTACTATGAGCCGCACACTTCATTCCGATGATGCTTCCGCCGTTGTTCCCTACTTCCGTCCCGCGGCGTTTACTTTTTTGCGCGCGCTGGCGCGACACAATGACCGCGAGTGGTTCAAGCCGCGCAAGGCCCAGTACGAGGCCGAATTGCGTGAGCCAATGCTGGCGGTTGTGCGCCGGATCAACGCGGCAATGGAAGAGTTCGCGCCCCAGTACGTGCGGCCGGCGGAGAAAGAACTTTTTCGCATCTATCGCGACACGCGTTTTGCATCCGACAAACGGCCCTACAAGACGCACGTGGCCG
>PMHC01000094.1:7417-12378 GCA_003156495.1 Acidobacteriaceae bacterium | reverse complement strand
AGTCGAACCGCGAGCACACGATCATTGGCTCGGAGCCGCCCTCGGCGCGCGTGGCGGCCGACGCGGCCGTCAAGGCGCTGGGCTGGAAGCTGCCTTACTTTTGCGACGCCGACCATGTCAACTCAAAGACTGTCGGACGGTTTCTTTCCTCCTGCGACTTTTACACCTTCGACGTAGCCGACTTCATCGGCAAGCCGGCCGAGGCGAGCGCCATCGACGGCTTCGTCAAGCGACACGCCGAGCTGAGCGGAACGATCAAGCTGGCCGGGGTCGACGAGAACTTCGAGATTACGCCCAAGCTGCTGCACGAAACCGCGCAAAAGTTTTTGGCCGCGGTCAAGCAGGCCGGCGAGGTCTACCGCATCGTGGTCGGAGCCAAGGGCGAAGGCAACTTTGTCTGCGAAGTCTCAATGGACGAGACCGACCGCGCGCAAAACCCCATCGAGTTGCTGATTATTCTGGCGGCGCTGGCCGACGAGGGGATTCCCGTGCAGAACATCGCGCCCAAATTCAGCGGGCGTTTCAACAAGGGCGTCGATTACGTGGGCGACGTGAAGCAATTCAGCCGCGAGGTGGAGCTGGACATGGCGGCGATCGCGCACGCGGTCAAGCAGTATGGCCTGCCGGATAATTTAAAGCTGAGCGTGCACTCGGGCAGCGACAAGTTCTCGATCTATCCTGCGCTGCACGCGGCCATGAAGCGCTTCGACGCCGGCGTGCACTTGAAGACTGCCGGAACAACCTGGCTGGAAGAGATCATCGGACTGGCCGAGGCTGGCGGCGAAGCTCTGGCGCTGGCCAAAGAGGTTTACGCCGAAGCGCTCAAGCATCGCGACGAGTTGTGCGTGCCCTACGCCACGGTGATCGACATCGACTCGGCCAAGCTGCCCACGGCCGACCAGGTGCGCGGCTGGAGTTCCGAGCAATACACCACGGCTCTGCGGCACATTGAGGGCGCGGCCGGCTACAACCCCAGCCTGCGCCAACTGCTGCACGTCGGCTTTAAAGTGGCGGCGCAGATGGGAGAGCGCTACCTGGATCTGCTCGAAGCCAACGAAACGGTCATCGCCAAAAATGTAACCGAAAACCTCTACGCGCGGCACATTGCGCCGGTGTTTTTGGGCAGCAACGGATAGGATTTCACTTTTCAACGAAGAAAGGCTGCGCCAATCGGCGCAGCCTTTTTTCGTTGAATGCGACCATGAACTATTTCAAGATCAGGTTGGCGCCGGCTAGCTTGAGGATCGGCTCGCCCTCGGCGGCCTCAATCTTCACGTTCTTGCCCACCACCGTAGCGTAACCAATGGAAAGTCCGGTTTTGCCGCTGAGATTGACATTTTTGAGCACTACGTTTTCAACCGGCGACTCGGGCAGACCGATAATCGCGCCGGCATTGGCGCCGCCGGTCGCGGTCACATCCACAAGCACTATGTCGTGGAAGCGCGGCGTGAGCCGTGTGACCGGAGCGGGCGCGACGGAGCCCGCGGGCGGAAGAATCTTGGGGTAATACTCGCTGATGACCAGCGGATTCTTCACGTCTTTCATCGTGATGTCGCGGAAGACAAGATTGCTGACATCGTTGCCGCGATCGCGGTTGGCCTTAACGCGAATGCCGTTGTCGGTGCCCTCAAAGTGAATGCGCTCGGCGACGATATTATGCGCGCCGCCGGCGATTTCGCTGCCGATCGACAGGCCGTGACCGTGCAGAAAAGTGCAATCGGTGATGACGATGTCGCGGCTGGGCTCGTCGCCGCCGAGCGAGTTGATAGCCCCGGATTTGATGGCGATATCGTCGTCGCCCACATCGGCCAGAACGTGCTCGATGCGCACATTCGACGAAGAGAAGGGATCGATGGCATCGGTGTTGGGCGAGTGCTGCGGCGCCAGCACTTTAATGTTGCGCATAACAATGTCGTCGGAGTAGTAGGGCACGATCTGCCATGAAGGCGAGTTCTGGAAGGTGACGCCCTCGAGACGAATGTGCTTGCAGTGGTCAAAGACAACCAGGCGGGGCCGCGGATGATTGCCCATCACGCCGGCATCGTGTACGGTGCGGGCCATCTGCCACCAGCTTTCGCCGTTGCCGTCGATGGTGCCTTCGCCGGTGATCGAAATGTTTTCGGCGTTGGCGGCGCTAACCAACGATTGCGCCGAAGGCAGGCGGAACTCGGTGATGGCCGGGTAGTCGGCGTGGTCGGGCGAGCCGAAGAGCGTGGCTCCCTGGTCGAGATGAAGGTCAATATTGCTTTTGAGCACGATGGGCGCGCTGAGGTACGTGCCGGCGGTCAGATGGACCGTGCCGCCGCCCTGGGCCGCACAGGCGTCGATCGCCTTCTGAATGGCGGCGGTGTCTTTGGTGGCTCCGTCGCCCTTGGCGCCAAAGTCGCGCGGGTTGCAGCCGGCAGCCGCATGCAGCAGGCTGGCGCAGGCGCAGAGCGCCGCCAGAGCCGAAAACCGAAAAAGGCGCGAATGCTTTCTATGCAACACGGCAATTGCCTCGCAGGTGGAAATAACTTGCGCAATCATCATACGCTGAGAGATAGTAGTGGTCATACCACCAGGGCACGGAAGCCGCGGAGGGGAAGATAGCGAAACGCGGTAAAGCCTAAAACCAGCATCCGGTTCCAGGTCACGGCAGCAGGTTACAGGTGCGAGTTAACGCGGAAAGGAAAAAATCTCCAAGGCCGTATGTCCCTTTTTAGTTAATGATTTCCGCGAGCACTCCCGTAGGTTTTGACTATCCGATTGAACGCGAAGGCGGTAAGCTCGGTCATAGAAATTCCGGCTAGGCCGGTCGGTGGTGAAACAGTGGAACTGGGGCTTGAGCGGTAGCGCACAATGTAGTAATTGCGGACACTGCCAAGATACTCCGCTATTTTGCCGATAAAACGGGAGGATGGAATCGGGGAAACCGTCAGACCAAGCTGTCAGTTCGAACGATAGCGGGTGTGAGGGAGAAGTCGATTCATGCCCATCGGGAATCCGGGCAGGTAAAACACACACTATGAATAAAATTATCCTGGCCGATTCGCAAGCGATCTTCCGGGCGGGAACCGCCAAGGTTCTAGCCATGGACGAGGATCTGCGCATCATTGCGCAATGCACGGATCTGGAGCGCATGTTCCACGCTATTACAACCTTCCCCGGCTCGATCGTGTTGCTTGCCGCCTCGCTGCGGCCAGACTTAGCGCGGCTGAGCATGCTGCTGGAAACGACGGGCAGCCGCGGCATCATCATCGCGGAAAATCACGAAAATCCTTCCAGCTACCTGCAGTACGGCTTCCGCGGCGTGGTCTTCCGCAGCGTAACCGGCCCGTCGCTGGTGGAGTGCGTGCATCGAGTGGCGGCCGGCGACACTTGGCTACCCACGCAGGCCGTGCAACCGGAGTTGCACGAGGACGACATGGTGGGCACGCGCGTGCGCGACCGGCTCACGCCGAAAGAAATGCGCATCGTGGCGCTGATCGTGCAAGGCTGCAAGAACCGCGAGATCGCGCTGCGGTTGAAGACCACCGAGCAAGTCATCAAGAACTATCTGCGGTCGATCTACGACAAGACCGGAGTGAGCGACCGGCTGGAGCTAGCGCTGTTTACGATTCACCACCAAGTGCTGGCGCGCGCCGCCGCCGAAGTCAGCAACAAGATGGAAGCCGAGGCACAGGCCGCCTCCGGCGCCATAGCGTAATCGGCCGCGAAGCCTTCGATTAGCTCATGAACATCAAGCTATAGGCCAGAATTAGCAAAACAATCAGACTGACCGTCGAGTAAAGGCGATCGCGCTCCAGCGCGAAGCCGAGTAGAGCCATCATCACGCGCAGAACGGGCGTGGCGATCAGCAGCAACAGACCGATCTGTATCAGGCCCTCGCCGCGAAAATGCGCCGCCGACTGCACGATGCCCGAGGCCATGCGAAGATCCGGCCCGCCGGGCGCGAAGGTGTGGAACTCCGCGCGATCAAAGGCGTGGTGAGCAAGATAGATCGCGCCGCCGGTAAGAACAACGGCAGCGGCAAGAAAAACGCCCGCACGCAACAGATGGCCGATCATATTTTCCAGGCGGCGATCGTTCATCCTCAGATCCTCCCCATCAGGCCGTTCACGATCATCTCCGCGGCCAGAGCGAAGATGACGACGCCGAAAACAATGCGCAACGTGCGCACGCGGGCGCGCACCAGCACTTTAGCGCCGAGCAGGGCGCCGGCCAACACGCCGAGCATCACCGGCATGGCGACGCGGGGATCGATATATCCGCGATGAAGATAAACGCCGGCGCTGGCCGCGGCGGTCACGCCGATCATGAAGTTGCTTGTGGTGGTCGAGACTTTAAAGGGAATGCGCATGGCGCGGTCCATGGCGATCACCTTTACCGCGCCGGAACCGATGCCGAGAAGGCCAGAGAGAGCGCCGGCGCCAAACATCATTCCGAAACCGGCGGGGACATTGCAGACGCCATAACTCTTACTTTCGCCGCCGACCGGATAGCTGCCGTTAAGGCGCAAACGGCTGGCGAGCGCATCCGGCGCGACGGGCGCGGCGCTTTCCGGCGCGGCCTTGAACATGATCTGATAGGCGGACTGAACCAGGACCAGGCCGAAGACGATGGCGAGGGCATGCGTTCCAACGCAGCCGGCAAGCATTGCGCCGACAATTGCGCCGACGGTAGTGGCGACCTCAAAAAACATGCCGATGCGGATATTCGAGAAGCCTTCGCGCACGTAGGCGGCCGCCGCGCCAGAAGAAGTGGCGATGACCGACACCAGCGAAGCGCCGATGGCGTATTTGATGTTGACGCCAAGAAGCAGCGTGAGTGCCGGAACCACGATTACGCCGCCGCCCAACCCGGTGAGCGCGCCCAAAAAACCGGCGAGCGCCGACAGACTCCAAATTACGGCGGTGAATTCCCACATGGGCATGGGGCGGGTGAATCTCCTGATGGCATTGAGGGGAAAAACGTCCCTCGGG
>PMHC01000094.1:1169-7404 GCA_003156495.1 Acidobacteriaceae bacterium | reverse complement strand
GTGCCCTGACACGGTCGCTCTACACTCATAGGCAAAATGCTCTAGGCGTTGCGTTTGCGGAAGACGATCTTCAACTCGCGCCGCCAGTGTTCGGTCAACGCAATCAGTTCCCAATCGACCTGTGGCGAAAGATAGCGCAGAACCGTCTCATTGGCCGGGTGAATGCGCAGGGCCGGAGCGGCGAGGATGAGGCGCGGCGCTAGCGACGAAATTTCCGCGCCGGGAAAATACCCCTGACGAGTAAAAGCAGAACGCGGCTCGGCCGCACCGGCAACCGGCTGGCGGTCGGCATTGAGCGCGCGCACGCGAATCCAGTAATCGAGCGCCTGCAAGGGAAGTTGCAGATCTTCGTCGGCCTTCAATTCAAGAACGACGAGGCGGCCGTCGCGGTCGAGGGTGAGCAGATCGAGCAGGCCGCGATCGCCGGTGGAAAGCGCCGGCACCTGCGAGCAGAGCAGATCGCCGCGCAGGCCGGGAAGCAATTCGGGAAGCGCGGCGCGGAAGCGGGATTCGAGCCAACGCTCGGGCGCCATGCGAAAGAGCGGATCGGTGGGCGCGCCGTCGGCGTGGCGAATGAGAAAAAGGCGGCGAAAGAGTTCGCGGCAAAGCTCTTCGCTCTCTTCGGTAAGCGGCGTTTCGCTGGCGCCCGCGCCGAAGCTGAGCGCATCCTCGCGGGCGAAAGAGTCAATCTGCGCGCCGTGACGGACGCGGGCAAATTCCAGGCCGTGCAAGAGCAGGCCGACCTCGGAGGGCGAGTGCGCGCGGAGCTCGACACGTTCGCGCGCGGCCTCGGGAACGAGCGCGAGCAGGCGGTCGAGACCGGCGCGACAGCGGTCGAGCGCGGCCGGCTGCGAGAAGGCGTGAACGAGGTTGGCGTCTAGATTGCCGGTGTCGCGAAAGTCGACCGGGAGAAGCTCTTCGCTGCGCTCGTCGAGAGTGAAGAGTTGAAAATCGGCGGCGGCGTGGTTGAGCCAGGTCATGCGCTCGGCGGTAGTGCGCCAGGCTCCCTTTACTGCCGGCGACGAAGGTCCGGCGGGCACGATCACTTTGAGGCCGCCGAAGTGGCGGCGCGCTTCGGCGTGTTGGCGGCAATAGTCGAGCCAAAGAATGCCCAGCGTGAGCACGCCGTCGATGGTCGAAGAAGATTCGGCGGCAGCCACACCGATCACCGCCTCGGCGGCGCTTCCCTTCAGCAGACGACCGCGAATGTAGGCGGGACCGAAGCTGTGTTCCAGATCCATTGCCGAACGCAGACCATCAACCTTGGAGCCGACGAAATTGCGGGCGAGAACACGCTCGAGCAGGCGCTGATAATTTCGCCGAACGGAGTCGCGCGCGGTGGGCGTGCGGCGGTTGCTGGTGGGAACCAGCTCGAGCGACTGCGAACGCGATGCGCCCATGCGGCGCGTAATCAGGCGCAGGCACTGCGCGCGCTGCTGAAGATCGACAACGGTGCGGACGAGATTGCGCTGCTCGCTCCACAACTCGAGCAGGCAGCGACCGTGCGACTCAGTAACCGAGCAACGCGCCGTGCGCAGATCGAAAAGCACGCGGCCGTCTTCAAGCACGGCGGCCTCGGGATGCGCGGCGAGATATTCGGCGACGGTTTGCGCCAAGCGCTCGGGCGATGGCGCTTCGGCACAGAGAGCTCCATCGACGGATTTTTGCCGATGGAATGCGCCGCCGGCCATTGTTTGCTACCAGCCCTGGCGCGCGCGCAGGCTGGTGATGTGCGCCGTGTGATGACGCGCGTGCCAGTCGTAGATCGCCAAGTTATCGGCTAGCGTTACACGCCCGCGTTCGGGATGGTTGAAGCCGCGCGCGAAGTCGGCCTCGGTCATCGAGAGCAGCAGCGCGGCCAGCCGCGCATGCAGACCTTCGATAAAGAGCAGCGAAGGCTCGATGGGCAGGCGCGAATCGGGCAGACGCGCCCAGGCGGCTTCCTTGTAGACAACAATGTCGGGGCACTCCTCGGTGAGCGCCAGCTTAAAGCGAATGTAGCCGTTGGCGTGGCTATCGGCGAGGTGATGAACAACCTGGCGCAGGGTCCAACCGCCCTCGCGATAGGGTGTGTCGAGTTGAGCGTCGTCGAGTCCGGCGACGGCGGCGCGCAGCCGCTCGGGCAACAGGCGCAGGGTTTCAATCTGCGCGGCGCGGCTGGCCGGCGTGCTTAACTCCGGCATGGAAAAACGACCGATGGGGTAACGCAGAGCTTCCATATCCGTCATGGCAAGACCTTACCACGGCGGCGGACTCAAGGGAAGCAGCGGCGATGCGCTGGCGATAATTCCAAAGCGGAAATGCTGGCGACGATTACGCCGCCAGCCCCGCGCGTGTTGTTATCTGTTTTCGACCAGATGATGATGATGCTGCGGATGGCTGTGGTGGGCGTGGTGGTGCGAACCGGCGGCGAAGGCCGGCGCGGCAAAGACGGCAAGCAGCAGGATGGAAGCAAAAATCTTTTTCATGGATGGGATCGTAGCACGCGCAAGGCGAAGGCGAAGGCGGGTAAAAGTCAACCCGCACCAAAACAGGAACGGTCGGAGTAGACTGAAATCCAAATGAAACCCATAGCGGCTCCCCAAACCTTGCAGCAACAGCGTTATTTTTTTGACAAATTCGGCTTGACGGAACAGTTGCTGGAGCGCTGCCTGGGCGAGGCCCTCAGCGCCGGCGGCGACTACGCCGACCTCTACTTTGAATCGGTGGAGGCGACGGCGCTGGGCGTCGACGAGCAGATCGTGAAGTCTGCCAGCCAGGGAACGAGCGCCGGCTGCGGCATTCGCGTGCTCTCGGGCGAACGGACCGGCTACGCCTACACCGACAACCTGAGCGCGGATCGGCTGCTGCACGCCGCGCGCACCGCGGCGCTGATCGCCAACGGTCCGGCTAAAACGCCGGCGCAGGGCTTTGTCGAAACGAAGAGCGCGGAGCTTTACCCGGTTCCGCTAGGCGGCTTCAATCTGAATCTGGCGGCGCGGCTCGACCTGATTCAGCGCGCCGACCGCGCGGCGCGAGCCTACGACAAGCGCATTGTGCAGGTGCGGGCCGGCTACGCCGAAGAGCTGAAACGGATTTTGATTGCTGCCTCGGACGGCGTTTTAGCCAGCGACACGCAGCCGCTCAGCCGACTGAATGTCTCCGTCATCGCACAAGACGGCGCGACCACGACCAGAGGCTCGGCCGGAGGCGGCGGCCGCGCGGGGTTGGAGCAATTTGTCGGACGCAAAGGCCCTGAAGAGCTGGCGCAAGAGGCGGCGCGCGGCGCGATTCTGCAATTGAACGCGGTGGCCGCGCCGGCCGGCGAGATGGAAGTCGTTCTCGGCCCCGGCTGGCCGGGGATTCTGCTGCACGAGGCGATCGGTCACGGACTCGAAGCCGACTTCAACCGGAAAGGGACCTCGGCCTTCGCCGGCCTGATCGGACAAAAGGTCGCTAGCGAAAAGGTGACAGTGGTCGACAACGGCACGCTGGCCGGCCGCCGCGGCTCACTCAACGTGGACGACGAAGGCACGGCGACGCAAGAGACGGTGCTGATTGAAAACGGCATTCTGCGCGGCTACATGACCGACAAACTTTCGGCGCGGTTGATGGGCATGGCGAATACCGGCTCGGGACGGCGCGAAAACTATCAGTCGATCCCCATACCGCGCATGCGCAACACCTACATGCTGGCCGGCGAAGATGCGCCGGAAGATATTTTGCGCAGCGTAAAGCGCGGACTCTACGCGGTGAACTTCGGCGGTGGACAGGTGGACATCACCAACGNNCGGTGCGCGACGCGACGCTGATTGGCAGCGGACCGGAGGCGCTGAAGTACGTCTCGATGGTCGGCAACGATCTGGAACTTGACCTGGGCATCGGCACCTGCGGCAAAGAAGGCCAAAGCGTGCCGGTGGGCGTGGGCATGCCGACCATCAAGCTGGATAAGATGACGGTCGGCGGAACGGGGCGGTAGAGATGTAACTGGCTGCTGCCGAGCTACGCGGCTTCGAGCTGAACCGTGACCTTACGGCCGAGAGCGGCGGCGATATTGACCAGCGCATCGAGCGAGAAGCGCGAAATGCGGCCGCGAAGCAGGTCGTTGATGCGTGGTTGCGTGACGCCGCAATGTTTGGCGGCTTCGACCTGGGTCCAACCATTCTTCTCAATCAGCGTTTCAATTTGATCCATTAGTTCGGAGCGCAAGCGCAGATTTGCCGCCTCCTCCGGAGTGTCGGCAAGAGCGTCCCAAACATTTCCAAACTCTTCGCACTTTAGCTTCTTCCTCATCTTCGGCCTCGTATCAGTTGCCGGAACCGTTTGCGCGCCAGTTCTATGTCGCTTTATACAAATATATCCGAATTGATATATTTAGCAATCGGCATCTCTTCACGAACTGATCGCGTATTCCCGCAATGAGCCACAGCCGCTACGAATGCCGGCTGTAGCTGCGCGGTCCGGCCAGGACCAGGCCGCTCTTCTGGCGACCGTGAATATACCAACAGCACCAGGATGTTTCGCAGGCGGGCGCGTCCTCTGGAGCGGTGAGGGCGGCGTAGGCGACCTTGCCGTAGAGGTAGATTTTGGCCTCCCATTCCTCGACGCGACGAAATTGTTCTTCGCTTTCGCAAACGGCTTTCACGTCTTCTCGGCGGAAGCCGCGGATAGTAACCGACTCGCCCGGCAGCAGCAGAATGGGCGGCTGCGGCGAATGCGGTTCGCCGCGATAGGCGGGCTCGGCGGGCAGTTGCGACTCGTCTTTGGCGATCACGGTTTCGTCGGCCAACGCGAGAATGCGCGCCGGAGTGCGGCCGCGATTGGCGGCAACAATGTTGAAGCCGTCGAGAAGGCCGGGAGCAGGAAAGGCTGAAACCAGCAACCAGGGACGCAGAGTCTGCGCCTGAGTTTCGGCCAGCAGCAGAGCGGCTTTGGCGCTGTCGGCGGCGGCCTGGGCAGTGGTTTCAGCGTAGCGGCTCTGGCGCTCGATTTTGCGCAGCGCGGCCAGAGCGATCAGCACGCCGACATAGGCGGTGACAACCAGCAGCAGATTGGCGGCCCAGGCAATGCGCTCTTGCAGCGGCCACGGCGCGGGCGCCGGAGCCGGCGTGGCGATGGTGATGCGCGGCTGTTGAAAGTCGCAAGCGCCGCCGGGGCAGGCCGGGTTCGTGAGCGAAGTCGATGCGGGAGGCGTAGTTGAAACCGCCGGCACAGTGGCCGGCGACGGCGCAACTGCTGTCGAGGGACGATTGCCGGTTTGGGCGGCGGAGACCGTCGCGGCCAACAGCAAGAAGAGCAAAGGAGCGGCAACGCCCAGGCGCTTGGAGATCATGGCGTCAATGTAGCACAGCGAGAGCGTGCATCGGAGAAAACGGCGCGCGTCGAGAATCTTTGTGCAAACCGGCTATGCGCTACACCCCCACGGGAAATGGCCGCGGGCTGGATTCCTGCTCGCTATCGGCTTTATTGCGGCCGAAGCGGAAGCGGTCGAAGCGCCCCTGAAAGATGCTCAAAAATCCCGTATACCAGTAGCCGACAACGAACAGAATCAGGAACGGAGCGGTGAAGTAGTTATGGTTCAAAAGCGTGTAGCAAATCGCCCAGAAAAAATAAGCGCCCAGCGCCAGTTCGATCCACGGCGCCAGCTTCAGGCGCTTCAGATATTTTTGGGCCATCGCCTTGTCGCCCTTCTTGGTGACGCGGAACTTGGGGGTGCGGACAAAACCGCTTTTAATGCCCAGCAGCGCCTCCATCACAGCCTTGGTGTTGGTCACCGTCAGGCCTATGCCAAGCGCCATCAAGAACGGCATGTAGAGAAAGGTTTTCTTCCAGGTCTTAGGAAAGATTTCATGTTCGGCGTAGAGATAAAAAACCGCAATGGAAAGCGTCGAGGCGGTGAACAGCGGGAAATCGATAAACAGCATCTGGAACCAGCCCTGAACGTAGGAGCGGCAGACCATCGACGGAATCAGCAGAACGATCATGACGACCATGAGCGGATAGCTGAGGTTGGCGGTCAGGTGTTGAATGGCTTCCCACTTTTGCTTGAGCGGCAGCTTGGCCCGGAAAACGTCGGGCAGCAGCTTGATCGAAACCTGAATCAACCCCTTGGCCCAGCGCGCCTGCTGCGTTTTGAAGGCGTTCATCTCAATGGGCAGCTCGGAGGGGCACTCAACATCGGGTAAATATTTGAAGCGCCAGCCGGCCATCTGCGAGCGATAGCTCAAGTCGGTATCTTCGGTGAGCGTATCGTGCT
>PMHC01000094.1:0-1108 GCA_003156495.1 Acidobacteriaceae bacterium | reverse complement strand
TCAACATGCTGTAGTCGCGATTCAAATGCGACCAGCGCGTCTGGACCAAACCGACATCCGGTTCCGCGAAGTGGTGGATCACTTTCATAATCCAGTCCTTGGGCGGAACAAAATCGGCATCGAAGATCGCAATAAAATCGCCCTTGGCGACCTTCATTCCCTCGCCGAGCGCACCCGCCTTAAAGCCTTCGCGGTTGACGCGGTGAATATAAGTGATCGGCTGGCCCTGTGCCGCATAGCGCTCGACAATGTTGCGCGCCACATCTTTGCTTTCATCGGTCGAATCATCGAGCACCTGAATGTCGAGCTTTTCGCGCGGATACTCCATGGCACAGACAGCTTCAATCAGCCGGTCGATAACAAACTGCTCGTTATACATCGGCAACTGAATCGTAACGCGCGGAAGATCCTCATAGGCAAAGTGCTTGGGCGGGTTCGGGTCGTAGTTCTTCTTGTACTTGTAGTACCGGTAGCACATCGTATAGCGATGAATGCCATAGACGGAGAGCGCGATCATCACTGCAAAATAGGGAATCAGCAGCTTGAGATCGAACCAGTTCCACTGGTAAAGCCCCTTGAAGGTCTCGTCGGCGTAATGCGTTTTGAGAAAGTGTCGCAGGCCGTTTTGCGAAAGGAGAGTAAGCCAGACCGAGAGCGTCTGCGGCAATCCCGAAAGGGAGTTGCCAGAGGGGGAAAAAGCGGGAAAAAACATTGCAATCAGAGTTTGAGCTGCCATGGCAGGAATACCGATCATTGTACGCGAATTGGGGCCCGGTCACCGTGACGCGGGCGGGATGAACAAAGCCGCAAGTCGGCGGGAAGATTACTCGCGTGTGAGGCCATCGGCGGGNNGCCCGCCGCATCCGAAAGAGGTAGACAGGAATGCCGAGCAGCACCAGAATCAGTCCCGGCCAGGTGTACTGCGGTTTGTAGCGCAACAGCGCGGCGCAGATTCCGGCAGCCATCAGGATGTAAAGCCCCGGCAGAAAGGGATAGCCGAAGGCGCGGTAGGGTCGCGGCGCATCGGGCTGCTTGAAGCGCAACACGAAGAGCCCGATGATGGTCAAGATGTAAAAGAGCAGCACGGCGAAGATGATGTAGTCGAGCA
>PMHC01000177.1:5325-6487 GCA_003156495.1 Acidobacteriaceae bacterium | reverse complement strand
GGCACGGCTGAAGCCGTGCCCCTTCAAGGCTTTTCCGGAATAGGTGTTTTTCCGCTCGTCGCGGCGAGTAAAGCCGTGGTCTTTCAAAGCCATGCTACATCAACAGTGAAAGTGCGGTAACGGCGATTCCGCTCACGGAAATCGTTTAGAAAAGCGCACAATTAAAGTTGTGTTTTTAAAGACCGATTTCTATGTTTATGCGATTGCTCCTAAAATGGAGACGCGGCAGCTTCGCACCTGTCGGCCGCGCGCTCTGGTATCCTTGAAAAAGTTTGTTTCATGCGCTGGCTTCTAATCGTTCTTCTCGTCTCGCTCGGAGCGCTGCTGTTAGCGGCGGCGGGCGTAGCGCGCCATGTTCGGCGGCAGCACCTTCGGCCACGAGGCGAGCCCTCGGCCGCACCGGAACCGACCAAGGGGCCTGACCGGGGAGCGATGCACTAAAGAGGCTTTAACCTCTATGGGAAACGCAGGAATAGACGACGACGCCTACCCCCCAGAGCGTCGCTGCTCCAGTGAAAACGATTGCCGCTTTATTTGCCGAAAGGATCTCCCCAACTGTGAGTACGCAACAGCCACAAACCGCTCCTCAAGCCGCTAACGTTGACGCGCCGCTTGAAATTTCGATCGCCCACAGCCCCGACTCCGATGACGCCTTTATGTTCTACGGGCTGGCGACCAACAAGGTGCGCGTGCCGGGATATAAATTTACCCATACATTGTGCGACATTGAAACCCTGAATCAGCGCGCGCAAAAGGAAGCCTTCTTCGACGTCACCGCCATCAGCTTTCACGCCTATCCTTACCTGCAGCAAAGCTACACGCTGATGGGCTGCGGCGGCAGCGTGGGCGAGGGCTATGGTCCGATGATCGTCTCTAGCCATCGGCTCGCGGTCGAAGATCTCAGCCGCATCAAGATCGCCGTTCCCGGCACGATGACGACGGCCTACCTGGCGCTGAAGATCTTCAATCCTGCGCTGCAAACCACCGTTGTGCCCTTCGACCACATTATTCCCGAGATTCAAGCCGGCAACTTCGACGCCGGGCTGATTATTCACGAGGGCCAGCTCACCTACGCTTCCTGCGGCCTGAGCAAGGTGATCGACCTGGGGGTCTGGTGGCGCGAAACCACTGGCCTGGTGCTGCCGCTGGGCGGCAACGCGAT
>PMHC01000177.1:276-5300 GCA_003156495.1 Acidobacteriaceae bacterium | reverse complement strand
GCATGTACGTGAACGAGCGCACGCTCGACTACGGCCAAGACGGCCGCGAAGCCATCCGCAAGCTGCTTGAGATGGGCCACGAGCGCGGCGTTATCTCCGTCGCCCCGCAGGTGGACTTCGTCGACTAAAGTGTTTTCATGGTAGGTATATCGGAGTATTGATTGACTTTTACCCCACCCTAGCCGCAAGGAACAAGAACGCGGCTAGAATGGGGCACCCATGTTTCCACTTATAAAGATCAAATCTATTATTTTCATGGCTTTCCCTTTTGCCGGCTCCAGGGGCATTACTTCGGGAACTTCCATCGGGAACCTTAGCGAAGGCTAAGAATCTGCGTTGTTGACCTAAATTTTTTCTAATTCGCGCCGATGCAGTCTTTGTACATGGGAGATTGCGTCAGATGTCGCCTCTTACTCGACCAACGATTTTGCTTGCCTCGCCCGACCCCGCGCTGCTTTCCGCCGTCGAGCCATTCCTTTTGGCCTCGGGAGCGCGCGTGAATGTTGTTCTCTCGGCCGAAGATGCGCTTGCCGCCATTGCCAGCAGCACGCCGTTGAGCACGCCGCCGAATATGGCGCTGCTCGACGTGACGCTGCCCGGCATGCCGATCAGCCAATTGCTGGCCGCGATCCGCGCCAAGGCCGAAGCGCCGCGTTTTCCGATTATTCTTGTTGCCGACGCGGTGGCCCAGGAATGGGCAGACCGGCTCTCGGAAGGCGTCGCCGAAGACCTTATTCCGCGCACCGCCGAACTGCCTTATTGGAAGCTCCGGCTCGATATGCTGCTGCGCAACCAGAGCCAGGCGCAGGAAGTGGAAGCGCTGCGCGACGCCGCGCTGCGCAATGCCCAACTCGACCGGCTTACCGGCGTTTATAACCGCGAAACCATGCTCGCCATGCTCTTTCGCGAAACCGATCGCGTGCAGCGCACCAACAACTCCCTGTCGATGGTTCTGCTCGACATTGACGACTTCGGCCACTGGAACTCGCGGCTGGGCGTGGATGCCTGCGACGAGCTTCTTTGCCAGGTGGCCAGCCGCACCGGCACGCTGCTGCGCAGCTACGATCTGCTTGGCCGCCCCGGCCTGGACGAGTTTCTGATTGGGCTGCCCTCGTGCAGCACGGCTAATGCCCTAACACTGACCGAGCGGCTGCGCACCGAGGTTTTCGCCGTACCCTTCCGGGTTTCCGGCGAGTCCATCCGCCTGTCGGCCTGCTTCGGCGTTGCCGCCAGCCGCGGCCGCTCGCCGGTGGTGGTTTTGCGCGAGGCCGAAAGGGCGCTGGAATGGGCCAAGGCGGCGGGTCCGGAATCCATTCAGTGCTACGGCGGACAGGCGCACCCCGACCCGTCGCCGGTCACATTTCTTTCCGCCACCTCGGGCGACGAACTGCTCGCCTGGTGATTTTTTCAGCTTCTCCGAGGCCACTTTTCCGCGGCCACGCTCTTCGTTCGCTGTCCAGGGCCACGAACGAAGAGCGTGGACATTTTATTCGCGGCTTCTTATTCGCGTCTTTGCGGCATCGAGCGCAATAAACTCCTGAAAAACTTCGTTGGCCAACAGCCGTCCGCGCGCGGTAAGCCGCACGACTTTGCCGATGCGAACAAGCAAACCGTCTTCAACCAGCCGCGCCAGCTTTTCCATCGCCAGCCCGGCCAGCGCCGCGCCGAACTCCCGCTCGATTGCCGCAGGCTCGACACCCGCGTTCATCCGCAGACCGAGAAACCAGGCCTCCTCGTGCTGCCGCGTGGCTGGCAGCCACTCGCTTTCAACGATGCACGGCCCGGCCAGATACGCCGGCAGCTCGCAGCTTGTTGTTGCGCGCAACACCGGACGGGGCTCGGCTTGCTCTGCCGCGTTTGTTTCAGAATCGGCCGCGCGCAACATGGACGAGGCATCCAAACCCACGCCAAGATACGGCCGCCGCAGCCAGTAGCGCAGATTGTGCCGCGAGGCAAAGCCCGGCTGAGCGAAATTCGAAATTTCGTATTGCGCGATGCCCGACCCGGCGAGCCGTTCGATTGCACGCTCGTACATGCGCGCGATGGCGTCGTCGTCGGGCACGCGCGAGGCGCCGTAGCGCTCGCCGCCTGTGAGAAGCTCGCGACCCAGCCGCGAATCCTCGTCCACTTCGAGCATGTAGACGCTGGCGTGCGGCGCGCCGCAGCCGATCAGCGCCGCGAGCGATTCCTCCCATGAAGTGAGCGTTTGGCCGGGCAGCCCCGCGATTAAATCGATACTCAGGTTCGCGATTCCGGCCGCGCGCAGCCGCGCGATTTCGGCCTCGACCACGGCGCGATTATGCCGCCGCCCGGCCGCGCGCGCTTCAGCCTCAACAAAGGACTGCACGCCCAGGCTGGCGCGATTGACGCCGGCCGCGGCCAGCGCTTCGATGGTCGCCTCGCCGAACTGCCCCGGCGCGCACTCGACGGTGATTTCGGCATTCGCGTCCACGTCGAATGCGGCGCGCAAGGCCGCGAAGATTCGCGCAAGTTGTTCGGGGCCGAGCAGCGTCGGCGTGCCGCCGCCCACGTATACCGTATCGACGCGCCGCGGCAATTCGGCTTTTTCGCTTGCGGCCCAATCGCGCGCGCCGCGCAAATCGGCGATTACGCGCTCCACGTAGCGCGCCTGGTCGGCCGCCGGATAGACGCCCGAGGCGAAGTTGCAGTATGTGCACTTTGCCCGGCAAAAGGGAACCGAAATGTAGATGCCCAGCGCGTTGTCCGGCTCGCCGCTCATGAAGCGATTGTTTCACCTCGCGCGATCAAATTTGCGCATCCATTTTTGCCGAGCGTGCAATCATGAAGGCAAGGAGATCCGCTTGAAAGCCTGGCCCGCACTCGCTGTCGTGCTCATTCAAGCCGCTCTTTTGGCCGGGCACCTCTTCGTTTATTTCACCTGGATGGCCTTTGCGCCCCAATTGGCGCCCGCGGCCGCGGCCGATCTGCGCATCGCCTTCTTCGCTCTCGCCTTCAGCTTCATCACCGCCGCGCTGCTTTCTTTCCGCTTCGCCAATCCAGCCGTCCGCCTCTTTTATTGGATTGCTTCAATCTGGCTGGGATTTTTGAGCTTCTTTTTCTGGGCATCGCTGCTGATCTGGCTGGCGTGGTTCGCGCTGCGGCTCACGCGCCTGACGGCCGATCCGAGCGCGCTTAAACCGCTGCTGGCGGCGCTCTTTTACATTCCCGCGCTGCTGGCCGGAATTTACGCGCTCATTAACGCGCGCATGATTCGCACGCGTCGCTACACCGTCCGGCTGCCGAATTTGCCCGAGAGCTGGCGCGGCCGCCGCGCCGTTCTGCTCAGCGATCTGCATCTGGGCGCGATCAACGGGCCGCGCTTCGCGCGCCGGATTGCCGCGCGCGTTAACCAACTCGACCCGGCAATTGTTTTTATTCCCGGCGATCTTTTCGACGGCGCGCATGCCGATCTGGACCGGCTGCTGGCGCCGCTGCGGCAGATGACTCCGCCGCTCGGCACGTACTTTTCTACCGGCAATCACGAGGAGTTCACCGACCCGACGCACTACCTCGAAGCCATTGCCCGCGCCGGCATTCACGTGCTCGCCAACTCACTCGTGGTTGTTGACGGCGTCGCTATTGCAGGCGTTCTCTGCGGCGATACCTCATCGCCGCTACATATGAAGGCCGCGCTCGACGGACTACATCTGGCTGCTGCCCAGCCCGCAATTCTGCTTAACCACGCGCCCGTCCGCCTGCCCCTTGTGGAAGAAGCCGGCTTCGGATTGCAACTTTCCGGGCACACGCACGGCGGCCAGTTCTTTCCCTTTACCTGGATGACGCGCCGCATTTATGGCCGCTTTACGCGCGGCCTCAACCGCTTTGGCGCGCTTGAGGTTTTCACCTCGGTGGGCGCGGGCAGTTGGGGACCGCCGATGCGCCTGGGCGCGCCGCCGGAGATGGTGCTGCTTACCTTCGAGTAGAGCAGGCTATCTCTTTCGTTCTCAATACACAGGCGCTTTGCTGCTCCCTGCTGGTGCGCATAATAGGACGGCGATCACGCGCGGACAGCCATGGATTCGCTATGATGGAGATGCGCCCTATTAATAGCTATCGAGGAGAAAAGCATCTTGAGTTCAGAATTTCCCGCACCGGGCCATACCGGCAAATCCACTTTTCGCACGCGTCTTTTCGGACGCGATTTACTTGTGAATCCTCGCCTGAACAAGGGCACAGCTTTCACCGAAGCCGAGCGCGACGCTTTCGCGCTGCGTGGTCTGTTGCCGCCGCACGTGGGAACGCTGGAAGACCAGTGCGCCCGCCGCAAGCGCGCTCTCGACGACCGGCCCACCGCTTTTGGCAAATACGCCTACCTGCGCGACCTGCAAGACAGTAACGAGACGCTCTTTTACTCGCTGGTCACACACAATGTAGACGAGCTGCTGCCGTACGTTTACACTCCCGCGGTCGGCGAAGGCTGCCAGCGCTTCAGCGAGATTTGGCGCAAGCCGCGCGGTCTTTTCATCAGCTATCCCGACAAAAAGAACATCGACAAGATTCTCGCCAACCCGGCTTACGACGGAGTGCGTTGCATCGTGGTCAGCGACGGCGAGCGCATTCTCGGCCTGGGCGACCAGGGCGCGGGCGGCATGGGCATTCCCATCGGCAAAATGGCGCTCTACACCGCATTGGGCGGCGTTCCGCCGGAAGATTGCCTGCCGATTCTGCTCGATACCGGCACCGACACTCAGGCGCGGCTCGACGATCCGATTTATGTGGGCTGGAAGCACAAGCGCGTTCGCGGCCAGGAGTACGAAGACTTCATCGAAACCTTCGTCGCCGCCGTCAAGCGCCGCTGGCCGCACATCCTTTTGCAGTGGGAAGATTTTTCCGGCGATAACGCGACCTGTTTTCTGGAGCGCTATCGCGACCAGCTCTGCACCTTTAACGACGACATTCAAGGCACGGCGGCCGTCACCACGGCCACTCTGCTGGCCGCCGTTCACGCCACCGGCATTCCGATGCGCGAGCAGACCATCGTCATGTTCGGCTCCGGCTCGGCG
>PMHC01000177.1:0-248 GCA_003156495.1 Acidobacteriaceae bacterium | reverse complement strand
GCTGGTCGAAGGCGGCAAGGGCATTCGCGCCATCCAGAAAAAGCTGGTGCACAAGCGCGAAGACGTGGCCAACTGGAAGCTGTCTGCTCCCAGCACCGAACCCATTTCACTGGCCGACACGGTGCGCAATGCAGGCGTTACGGTGCTGGTTGGCGTCAGCGCCCAGCCCCGCAGCTTTACCGAGGAGATCGTACGCGAAATGGCACGGCACACGCCGCGGCCGGTTATCTTCCCGCTCTCCAATCCCA
>PMHC01000208.1 GCA_003156495.1 Acidobacteriaceae bacterium | reverse complement strand
CAGCATCGCGGCTGGTTCCACTCCTCGCTGTTGGCCTCGGTGGCGCTGCGCGGACGCGCGCCGTATTCGCATGTGGCCACGGCCGGCTGGACGCTGGACGAGCAGGGCCGCGCGATGAGCAAATCGCTGGGCAACGGCGTCGATCCGGTTGACATCGCCAAGCGCATGGGCGGCGAAATCGTTCGCCTGTGGGTGGCTTCAGTCGATTTCCGCGAAGACACCACCGCCAGCGAAAACCTGATGGCCCGCTGCGCGGAAATCTACAAAAAGCTGCGCAACACATTTCGGTTTTTGCTCGGCAATCTTGCCGGCTTCGACCCGGCTCGCGACGCGGTGGCCGAGGCGGAACTTTTGCCGCTGGATCGCTACATGCTGGCTCGCACACGCGAACTGACCGAAAAGATCGTGGGCGCGGATGGAAAATCCGGCTGGTATGGGGCCTTCGAGTTCCATCGCGTTTATCAGGCCGTTAACGAATTTGCCATCACCGATCTGAGCTCGTTTTATTTGGACGTGCTCAAGGACCGGCTCTACACCTTTGCGCCGTCGAACCCGGCTCGGCGCTCGGCGCAGACGGTTCTGTGGCGGATTGCCGAAACGCTGACGCGGCTGGTGGCCCCGATTATGAGCTTCACCGCCGACGAGGTTTGGGAGCATCTGCCCGCGGTTGCTGGCCGCGAGCCTTCGGTGCACTTGGCGTTGTTTCCCAAGCCGGAAGAGATTTTCAGCGGGGCCCCAACGAAGCTGCTCGACGAGTGGAAGCAGATTTTTGCCGTGCGCGACGCGGTAATGGTAAAGCTCGAAGAGGCTCGTCAGGAGAAGCGCATCGGCAAGGGGCTTGAGGCTGAGATAGAAATCTCTGCATCAGGCGAACTGCTGGCGCTGCTTCGCCGCCACGAAGCCGGGCTCAAGGAAATCGTCAACGTCTCGGCGGTTCGCGTAGTGGAAGGTGCGGCGCTGGCCGTCAAGGCACTGCCCGCTGGCGGCCACAAATGCGCTCGCTGCTGGAACTACATGCCCACGGTCTCCAACTACGGCGCGTGGAAAGAAGTTTGTCCGCGCTGCCAGTCGGCGCTGCATGAGATGGGCATCGAGCCGCTGGAGGCTGTCTAAATGAAGCTCTTCACCAACTGGCCGCGACCGCGGCGTTTGCCCTGGTTGCTGGCGATTGCCGCCGTGGTCGCGCTGGCCGACCGGTTCACCAAAATGTGGGTGGTGGCCCATGTGCGCTACGGCGACGTGCTGCCGGTGATTCCGCGCGTTCTTGGTATCTCTCATTGGACCAACGAGGGCGCGGCCTTTTCCGCTTTTGCCGATTCGTCGCGGCCCGATGCGGTGCGTTGGGGGCTGATCGCCTTCACCGTCGTCGCCGCGCTCGCGGTCCTGGCGGTTCTAATCCGCTTTGGCAACCGGATCACCCTGGCCACCGTCGCCTTGGCGCTAGTGCTGGGCGGCGCGCTCGGCAACTTGCACGATCGCATCGCCTACGGGGCCGTCATCGATTTCGTTGAGGTCAACATCTTCAGCTATCACTATCCGGACTTCAACCTCGCCGACTCGGCGATCGTCATCGGCGCCTGCCTGCTCTTCCTCGACTCTCTGCTGCCAGAGCGCAAGAGCGCCGTCTAAATTTCTTCCAGCTTCACAGCACGCGCGGGCTTCCGGTCGCTATAATTGGTCGGACCACTTAAAATTTTCTGGAGCCTCGCGAATGTCTCCTAAAAATACGGACTCACGCTCTTTTTTTGCCACCTTCGGCTCGCCTAATCGCGTCACGCATCAGCGCTGGGTGATTTGCGGCTTTCTGTTTTTCGCCACAGTGATCGCTTACGTCGATCGCGGCGTGATCGCTTATCTTGAAAAATTTCTCGAGAGCGTCATTCCGGGGCTCAATAGCGTCAAGTATGGTTTCATCCTGGCGGCTTTTCAGGCGGCTTACGCCATCGGCATGGTGGTGGCGGGCGGGCTGACCGACAAGCTCGGCACGCGCAAATCTTTTGCCATCGCCATTGGCTTGTGGAGCGTCGCGGCCATGCTGCCCGGCGCGGCATTTTCCGTGCTCACCTTCGGCATTGCGATGTTCATGCTGGGGCTGGGTGAGGCGGCCAACTTTCCGGCTTGCATCAAGACCGTCGCCGAGTGGTTTCCTAAACGCGAGCGCGCGCTGGCCACGGGAATCTTCAACTCCGGTGCCAATATCGGCAATATCGCCGTTCCGTTGCTGGTGCCGGTGCTGGTGATCGCTTTTACCTGGCGCGGCGCGTTTGTCTTCACCGGCGCGCTGGGTATTGTATGGCTGGTTTTGTGGCTCTTCTACTATCGTCCGCCCGAGCAGCACCGCAGCGTCTCCAAGGCCGAGCTGGATTTAATCTTGAGCGATCCGGCCGAGTCGGTCGATCGCGTTCCCTGGAGCCACGTACTGCCCTGCAAAGAGACCTGGGCCTTCGCCATCGCGAAGTTTCTTACCGACCCCATCTGGTGGTTTTATCTGTTCTGGCTGCCGCGCTATCTGCAATCGACCTTCGGCCTGAGCCTGGCCGCCAACCGGCTGCCGCTGGTGGTGATCTACGCCATCTCCACGGTGGGCAGCATCGCCGGCGGATGGATCTCTTCGGCGCTGTTAAGCCGCGGCATGGCGCCGAATAAGGCGCGCAAAACGGCGTTGCTGATCTGCGCTCTGGCCGTGGTGCCGGTTTTTGCCGCGCCCTTTCTTCATCAGTTGTGGATGGTGGTTGCGGTCGTGGGCCTGGCTACCGCCGCGCATCAGGGATGGTCGGCGAATCTGTTCACTTTGCCTTCCGATATGTTTCCCAAAGCGGCGGTGGGCAGCGTGATCGGCATCGGCGGCATGATGGGCGCCTGCGGCGGCGTTTTGCTGCAGTTGGCTACAGGCTTCATCGTCGGCATTACGCACAGCTACGTTCCGCTATTCGTCATATCGTGCATGGCTTATCTTGGCTCGCTGCTTATTATTCATCTGATTTCACCCAAACTGGAGCCGGCGCGCATGCGCTGAGCCGGTTGTGTCAGAATCAAAATAAGGCCGCGGAGGCGAGCGTCTCCGCGGCTTTATTTTTGAAGCCGCCAACGCCGTTTTCTATCGCGCGTTTTCCGCGCGGCTTCCGGTTCGCGAGGAATCGTATGAAAATTCATTCAGCTCAGTTTTTGGCGCGCGCGTTAGTTGGCGCCGTTGTGACTTTTGTTTGCCTGCTTCCGTATGCCGCGGCGCAGCGGCTCACCGGCGCGGTTACGCCCACGCACTACACGCTGGCGCTAACGCCCGACCTGAAGACCGCTACATTTTCCGGCGACGAAGCGATCGACCTGACGGTGAAAGAGCCCACGCGCTCGATCACCCTCAACGCCATCGAAATCGCTTTTCAATCGGTGACGATCACGGCCGACGGCCGCGAGCAGACCGCCCAAGTTTCGCTCGACGAAAAAAAACAGCAGGCGAGTTTTTCTTTTCCCGATACGATTTCCGCCGGCAGCGCCACGCTCAAGATTCGCTACACCGGCATTCTGAATAACGAGCTGCGCGGCTTCTATCTTTCTAAAACCGCAAAGCGCAATTACGCCGTTACGCAATTCGAGCCCACAGACGCGCGCCGCGCCTTCCCCAGCTTCGACGAGCCGGCCTTCAAGGCCGCCTTCGACGTAACGCTAACAATCGACGCGGCCGATACGGCCATCTCCAACTCGCCCATCGTTAGCGACACGCCTGGGCCGGACGGCAAGCACACGCTGCGTTTTGCCGCGACGCCCAAAATGTCCACCTACCTGGTGGCCTTTTTGGTGGGCGACTTTCAGTGCACGGCCGGCGAACAGGATGGCGTGGCGCTGCGCGTCTGCTCGACTCCCGACAAGGTCGCGCTTACGCCTTACGCGCTCGACGTGGCCAAGTACGTTTTGCACTATTACAACGACTACTTCGGCATTCCTTATCCGCTCAAAAAGCTCGACCTGATCGGCATTCCCGACTTCGAGGCTGGCGCGATGGAAAATTTCGGCGCCATCACCTATCGCGAAACCGATCTACTGATCGACGCTAAAACCGCCTCGATCGACGCCCGGCGGAATGTCGCCGAGGTGGTCGCCCACGAGATGGCCCACCAATGGTTCGGCGATCTGGTGACCATGCAGTGGTGGGACAACATCTGGCTCAACGAGGGCTTCGCTACCTGGATGGAGACCAAGCCGGTGGCCGCGATGCATCCGGAATGGAATATTCCGCAGATGGTCGTCGATGGCAATCAAGACACGCTTAATGTTGACGCGCAGCCGACCACGCGCGCCATTCGCGCCAAGGCCGATACGCCCGATGAAATCAACCAGATGTTCGACGGCATCGCTTACGGCAAGGCCGGGGCCGTGCTCTCGATGGTCGAAAACTATCTCGGCAAGCAAACCTTCCGCCAGGGCGTTCACAATTATCTGGCCGCGCACGTTTACGGCAACGCCACGGCCGAGGATTTTTGGGGCGCGCAGACGGCTACGAGCGGCAAGCCCGTCGACAAGATTATGGAGTCGCTGGTCGCACAGCCCGGCGTGCCGATTCTGGAATTTGGTTTGCCCGCCGGCGGCAAAGTCTCCGTCGCGCAGCGGCGTTTTTTCCTCAGCCCTTCCATCAAGCCCGACCCGGCGCAGAAGTGGACCATTCCGGTCTGCTTTAAAGGCGACGCCAACGGTCAGGAGTGCCGGGTTTTGACGCCGGCCGACAAGTCGATCGAAATTCCCGCAGCCAAACTCTTCTTCGCCAATGCCGGCGGCAATGGCTACTATCGCGCGGCCTATGCGCCAGCCTCATACGCGGCGCTGGCGGCGCAGGCTGAAAGCGCGCTCACGCCCTCCGAGCGCATTGCTCTTATTGGCGACGAGTGGGCGCAAATGCGTGCGGATAAGGCCAAGGTCGGCGACTATCTCGATCTGGTCGCCGCGCTCAAAAATGATTCCGACTCCAGCGTCTTTTCCGCCGCGGTCGGTAACGTGGGCAGCATTGCCGATCGCGTGGCCTCAACCAAAGAGGAGCGCGACGCGCTGACGGCCTGGATTCACGGCAACTTTGCGCCGGTCTACGCCCAACTCGGCGAGCCCGCCGCCGACGATTCGCCCAACACGCGCGAGCTGCGCGCTCAGCTTTTTTCGCTGCTTACCTTTCGCGGCCACGATTCCGCGCTGATCGCTCAGGCCAGCCAGATCGCCGATCGCTATCTTGCCGACCAGAGCTCGGTCGACGCCACGCTGGGCCAAACCGCTTTGGTCGTGACCGCCGAACACGGCGACGCGGCGCTCTTTGACCGGCTGCAAAAAATCTACGAGAGCTCGACCAATCCCGAAATACAAATTCAGGCGCTGCGTCTGCTGCCGCAGTTCACCGATCCGGCGTTGCTTCAGCGCGCCCTCGACTACGCCATCTCCGGCAAGGTGCGCAATCAGGATGCGGCCATTCAACTGGCCATCGCGCTCCAGATTCCTGAAAACCGCGACGCGGCCTGGAAGTTTGTTCAATCGCACTGGAGCCAGGTGCAGGCGCAGTTGACCCCGGAGATGAGCAATGTCCTCGTCTCTTCGGCCGGCGCATTCTGCTCGGCTGAGGCGCGCGATCAGGTCAAGAGCTTTTTTGCCGTCCATCCGGTTCCAACCGCCACGGTCGAGCTGCGGCACGCCATCGAGCACATCGATGGTTGCATCGAACTGCGCCGGCTGCAGGAGCCGAATCTGAAAGCGTGGCTGGCCGCGCAGGCGGGCAAGTAGTCTCAGCTTGCGCAAATCCATCGGCCGCCACGGTGTATCGTGCAGGTAGAGCCGATGCACGAGCTATCCATCGCGACCAGCATTGTCGAGGCGGTCACCGAGACCGCCGCGGCCTATCCGGGCGCGCATGTTAAAGAGGTTCGCCTGCGGTTGGGCGCGCTGGCCTCGGTGGTTGAAGACTCGTTGCGCTTTTGTTGGGATCTGGCAATCGAAGATACGCCCTTGGCCGGCGCGGCGCTGACCGTCGTTACGCTGCCGGTCGTCGTTCATTGCGATGCCTGCAACGCCGATTCCGAGCTTGACGGCGTGCAGAGCTTTCGCTGTTCGCGCTGCGGCGAGCTGGCCTCTGATCTGCGCCAGGGGCGCGAGCTGGAGATCGAATCAATCGAAATTGAAGAGCCGGAGTCCGCTGTGGAGCAGCCGGCCCAGGAGAAATGATGACCACACGAATTGTTGAATTGCGGCGGGGAATTTTGAAGAAGAATGACGAGCTGGCGGCCGGGCTGCGTCAGCGCTTTCAGGCGGCTGGCGTTCTGGTGCTCAATCTCGTCTCCAGTCCTGGAACCGGCAAGACCGCCTTTTTGGAGCGCACGCTTACGGCGCTGCGCGAAAAAGGCGTGCGTGCGGCCGCCCTGGTCGGCGATCTTGAAACCGACAACGATGCGCGTCGGCTGGCCTCGGCTGGCGTTCCGGTCCGCCAGATCAACACGCACGGCGAATGCCACCTTGACGCCGAGACCATCGGCAAGCATCTTGACGAATGGCGCGAGGTTGATCTTTCCGCGCTCGATCTTCTCTTTATTGAAAACGTCGGTAATCTCGTCTGCCCCTCCAGCTACGATCTGGGCGAGAGCATCCGCGTGGTGCTGCTTAGCGTGACCGAGGGCGAAGACAAGCCGCTGAAATATCCCGGCATGTTCAACTCCGCCGATGCCGCCGTCATTACCAAGATCGACCTCGCCGAGCCGTGCGAGTTCAAGCATGAGCTGGCGATCAAAAATATTCACGAGATTCGCCCCGGCATTCGCATCTTCGAGAC